>JAOUFL010000144.1 GCA_029858245.1 Candidatus Zixiibacteriota bacterium | reverse complement strand
CTACTTTTATAGATTGAAGGCTGGGGAGTTTACAGAGACAAGGAAGATGGTTTTTGTGAAATAGAACCTCACCCAAGCCCTCTCCTTAGAAAGGAGAGGATTAAGATGTAGGAGTATGGCGTGCCGTGCCCCTACTCTTTAAATTGTAGCGTCAGGGTTTATCCCTGACGTTTTTTATTTTAGATCAGTATCACGAAAAATCAGCCCAATTAATTGGGCAACTACATAAATTCTGCTCTCTTTTGGTCTCCTGACCAGCAGAGGTTTAGTCAAGTTGCCTTCGTAGGTGAGGTCACCAACGAAGAGCAAGGGATTTATTTCTAAAGGTTTAAAGCTGGAGATTTTATATAGACCATAAGGATAGTGTTTTTGAAATATTATGCAATTATGGATAATTACTCACTAACATCAGGAAGATAATATCTCGATTTGATAAGCAGACACACGAACTGACAAACTTCATACTTTTATCTGGTTTTCTGGAAAGAGTAGCCTAAGGAGGAATCAGTTAAAAATGCCCCTTCCTGTTGAAAAGGGTACCAGATGATTTTTGCGTTTTCCAGGAGCAGGTCTTTGCAGTTATCAGCCCTGAAATTGATTTTGGAGTGAATCAATCCCAGCCAGAGAAGCTCCGCTATTTTACGGGCGTCTTCCTCTGAGCGGATTGCCCCGTTGAGTTTTTCGGTCTCCCAGATTTTTTTCTCAAGGTCCGGCTGGCTTCGGGTGAAAGCCAGGCTGATTGCTGGTATCTTGTTTAAGTTTTTTATCTCGAATGCGGGGACGTAGAACAAAAAAGGCTTGGATTTATCCCTGACCTGAAACCAGCCGATCTCAGAGGGGAAAAGCTCAACTAATTTACGAATGGTAAAATTTCCCTCGTCCCTGGGCCTGGCCTGGAAAACCCAGAAGGGATAATATTCAATTGATTTGGTAGTAGTCCTTATCTCCTGTCCCTCGGGCGCGGCTATTTCAGCTCTTACTGGTAAGTACTCTTGTTCGGAGGTCTTCCAGATCCTATGACAGTTCTCACAGGGGAAAATCAGATGAAAAGGCAGTACCGGAAGGTCCCATCCACAATTGGGACAGCGATGAGGGATAATCCTTATAGGATATGACTCCTGAGTTCCTTGGTTTATATTTGGTTTAAGCTCGAAATGGCTCAGGCTCTGGAACAGGGTTCTTTTGGCTATGCCGTCGATTATCTGAAAATATTTATCTTCACCAGCAATGAAATTCACCACCCATAAGGGAAAATAGATCAGGCATAAATTCTCATCCACCAGTTTCAGGACCAGCTCCTCTTCCCTTGATTTTTTATCCTGCATAAAGAACTTAAGGGACTTTAAGGCTTTTTCTTTTGCCTCTTTTGGATTCAATTCCAGGTTTAAGACCTGACCATCTTTCAAAAGATTAGTATCGGTCAAAAGTTTCAGCTTAAGCCAGTCCGGCCGCATTCCTAAGGTTGCTAAATTTAAATCGCTGGAGATATAAGCGGGGAAGTTTATATCCCAATCTTTAGCAAGAATCTCAATCTCCCTTTCCTCCGGAGAAGAGGCTAAAAACGAGAGATTGATCTTTGCGTAAAAAATCTGGGCAGTGAATCGCCAGAAGGGGAGATAATATAGTTTTACATGCTCTATTCTGTCAGGTAAAGCTTCCCTCTGCTTTTTTCTGAATCTATCTACAATGAAAGGGATTTCCCGGTGGCTTAATTTTGATTCAAGGTAATAGCTTAAAATCCTTTCCGGAGATTGAAAAAGCAGGGGCAGATTACAGAAAGGACAGCGGGAGACATTTGTCCCCTCTAAGAACTCAAAGGAAGCTCCACAGGAGGGGCAGGAGATGGAGGCTTTTAATCTTTGCATATAAAAAGGTTTCGAGGATTCAAGCTTGCAAACGAACAAACTTCAAATGGCAATTTATAAATGACTTTACCCCCGCCTCTGGCGGGATTTTCAACCTGGCTCTCTCCTAAAGGAGAGGGTGTTTTATTCTAATTTCTCCCCACAGTTAAAACAGAATTTGGTTCCAGGGGGAAGAAATGTATTACACTTTTTGCACTTCACCTTCTCTATCAAATCGAATCCGCAGACCATACAGAAGTTGGCTTCCGCGGGCAGGTCTTTTCCGCATTTGGGGCATCTGTTTATCACCACAAGCTGGTGCCCACATTTGTAGCAGAAGCGGGAATGCTCTGGTGTGTCTGCTCCGCAGCGGGGGCAGGTTACGGTGGGCAGAGGATCGCCTTTTAAATCCTTCTGGTCTGGTGAGAGGGCTTTGGACAGAATACCTGGAACTAAAACCCCAACTCCAACCCCAGCGCCCATTCCCACTCCTGCCTGAGCAAATCCCCCGGCACCTGACTGACCCAGGGCTTTAGCCATCTCGAACTTCAGGAATTTATCCAAATCGCCGACTGCCTTCATTCCGGATTTCTCATCGATCATCTTCTGCACCTCATCCGGCGGAGTGATGGAGGAGATATAGAAATCAAGTAGCTCCATCCCGTATTTGTCGAACTCATTTCTGATCTTGATCCGGGATTCTTCAGCTAACTTCTGGTATTGGCTGGGCAGATCGAAGATAGTAGAAAGCTTCTCTCCAAAGAGGTCATTTACCCTTGAAAGGATAACCTGCCTCAGATAATCCTCTATCTCCTCGGTGGTATAGATATTCTGCCTTCCTACTATGGTATTCAGGAAAAGCAGAGGCTCTACTATCTTGAAGGTGTAAGCTCCAAAAGCACGCAGGCGGATGACACCGAGCTCGCTGTCCCGGAAAGCAACCGGGTCTTTGGTACCCCATCTCAGGTTGATAAAGACCTTATGGTTGACAAAATAGATTTCAACTCTGAAGGGTGATTTAAAGCCCCAGGGTAAAGACAGTATTTTGGTTAAGATTGGCAAATTCAGTGTACTCAAAGTATGCCTGCCGGTTCCCAGAACGTCACAGGCTTTACCATTACGGAAGAAAACTGCGGACTGGCTGTCTCTCACTATGCACTGAGCACCTAGTTTTATTTCGGCTGAACCTTTTTCCGGGATGCGATGAATCATATCGCTCTCCTGCGGATTCATCCACTCGATTACCTCTAAGAAAATGGACACATTTACCTCTCTTTTGAAGAGTTTGTTTTTTGTGGTTTTTAAATTTATCGGCAATTGAAGTTGGTAGCTTAAATAGCTGGGTTCGGGGATGGGGGGGGTCAAGTAAGAAAAGGTTCAAAAGTTCAAAGGAAAGACTAAGGAGGATGAAAGGGAAAATGATAGATAGAAACCTTACACCCGCTTGTGGCGGGTCAATGTGTCCCTACAAGATTTATTCTCTTTTACCCCGGGCCAGGGAGGCAAATATCCCCAAAAAACAAAGAAGGGCAAAGATAATGAAAGCAACTTTTGTGCTTTTCAAAAAAAGCGGGAAATTTTGAGGCATGATCTGGACTCTTCCTATATATAAAGCAAACAATAGCATAGCTATTCCCATGCTGAGCATCTGCCCGACCATTCGCATGGTGGCAATTGTGCCTGAAGCAACTCCATAAAATTTCTTTTCAACGGAACTCATCACCGCATTAGTGTTGGGGGAGGAGAAAAACGCAAAACCGAGCCCGAGAACGACCAAACTACCTAAAATTAACTCCAGGGGTGTTCTCTGGTTTAAAAAGACCAAAAAGAAAAGCCCCAGAGTGGTCAAAGACATTCCAATTGAAGCTACAATTCTGGGCTCGATTCTATCTGAGAGTCTTCCGGCAAAAGGCGAGAATATTGCCATAATAATTGGCTGTGACACAAGAACAATGCCAGCATTTTGAGGAGAAAATCCCTTTATATATTGAAGGTAAAGACTTAAAAGGAAGCTCACTGCCGAAGTAGCACTGTAATTTACTAAAGCCGCCAGGTTAGAGAAGGCGAAGATCCTGTTCTTGACGAAAAGATTAATATCGAGCACTGGAGCTTTCTCATTCATCTCCCAGTAGGTAAAGGACAATATTCCGAGAACGCCAATCAGAATCAGCACTACACCTGAAGTGCCCGGCAGCAGGGAGAAACCATACATTATAGCCACAAGAGTCAGGCTGTAGATTACTGAACCCGCAAGATCAAACTTTTCCCCTTTTGCACCGGCCCACTCGCCTTTCAATTTCCATAAGATTAAAAGGAGCACTAAAAATCCCAGCGGAACGTTTATAAGAAATACACTTCTCCATCCCAAATGCTGGGTCATAAACCCGCCCAAGAATGGTCCCAGAGAGAGTCCGGTATAAACTGCGGATACATTTATTCCCAGAGCTTTTCCCCTCTCGCCCACCGGGAAGACAGAAGTCAGAATAGCGACTCCGGTCCCGAATATCATCGCCCCTCCTATTCCCTGAAGAACCCTGAACAAAATGAGCATCATCGAAGAAGTCGAAAGTGCGGAGAAGAGTGAGGAGATGGTATAAATAGATATGCCGTAGGTGAAAATCTTTTTCCTTCCATATATGTCTGCAATTCTTCCAAAAGGAACCAGGAATATGGCACCAGCTAAAAGGTAAGAGGTAGCAATCCAGCTCAGGGAGACTGCATCCATAGAAAAATCTTTTCCAATAGAGGGGAGTGCAATATTAACCGAAGAGCCCATAAACGGGGTTATAAACGATGTCAGGGTGGCAACCAGTAAAACAGATTTCTTGATAGCGTCATCTTTCATACTAATCTAAGGGATTGATAGTCAAAGCTTCAGTGATTAATTCTAATTATTTTTCGTTAAATCAGAGATATCTATTTTTTGGGATATAGTAAAATTACGTCTTTAAATCAAGGATAATCTGGAGAGTAACCTCCCAACTCATTGCAACTTTTAGTCCCAGAAACGGATTTGTAAGACCCATAAATCGAGCAACTACTTTTTCTTGACTAAAATATTCGATTTTTCAAACAAACAGGATAAATCTTGTCGTATTAAATTAAAGGTCATACAATTAATAAAAGAAGATAATGATGACAGGGAAAAAGATAAAAATTTTTGCAACTCTACTTTGCATTAGCCTGATTTCCTTTTCTTCGGCTTTCCCGCAGCTTTGCCAGGAAGCCAAGGAGATGGAAAAAAGCTGTTGCTGCTGTGGAGAGAACTCGTCTGAGCTTTCCTGGTTTGATTTGGGACAGAAGGACGATTGTGGCTGCCAGATGAAAGAAAAACCTAAAACAGAAAGCCAAGCAGCGATATTTTACTCTTATCAGAACACCAGGACTGAAAACTCTTTATTCATCTCAGATATAACCTTTACCACTCAGGAATTTTTCAAACAGTCTAAGGACATTTCTTCAGAAGAGATTTATTTTCCTATAAAAGGACCCCCTTTATATATTCTTAACTCATCTTTTATCATTTAATACCTTCTCAAACTAAGAGGCAATAAAACATTTGCCCCTGCGGGGGCGAAGTCTGTCTTTACGTTTGAGGAGGTTAAAGTGAAGAAAAATATTTTCCAGTGCGGGCTGCTGATCTGTCTCAGCCTGCTTCCCCTGATTCCACAAAAGGGTCTGGCAGAAAAGTTGAGTTTAGATTCTCTGATTGCAGAGGCCCTGAGGTCAAATTCAGACCTTAAATCAGCAGAGTATCGTTACAAAGCTTTTGAGGCTAAGGTGCCTCAGTCCGGTGCTTTACCAAACCCTATGTTCCAGGTTACTGTTTCCAACCTTTCAACTGATTCCTGGAGTCTGGGTAAGGCACCAATGAGCGGAACCGAGCTTATGCTTTCCCAGACCATACCTTTCCCTGGAAAACAGGGGCTTGCCAGGAAAGCAACCCTTAATTTAGCCCGGAAAACCAAAGAGGATTATCAGTCCGTCCAAAATTTTATCCTGAGCCAGCTAAAACAGAATTACTATCAGCTTTATCTTCTGCACAAGTCGATCGGAATAACCCGGGAAAATAAGAAGCTCTTAGAGAACTTTACCAGCATAGCTCAGACCAGGTATTCCGTGGGCAAGGGTCTGCAGCAGGATGTTCTCAAAGCTCAGGTTGAGGTGTCCAAAATGATAGACGAACTTATCTCCTTGGAGGAGATGAAAAAGACTACTCAAGCCAGGATAAACATCCTGCTTAACCGCAATCCCCAGGAAGAACTGGCTGAGCCGGAGGACCTGTTTTTTCGTCAAATGGACTATACCGAGGAAGAATTGCAGACTTTAGCCCTGCAGTACAATTCAACCATAAAGGGAATGGGATACTCAGTCAATGCATCC
>JAOUFL010000143.1 GCA_029858245.1 Candidatus Zixiibacteriota bacterium | reverse complement strand
TTGGCGATTTCCATCGAATCCTTTGAAGTAATTACGAAATTCGCATATCGGCTAAGCTCTTCCTCATTCTCAGCCACCAGAGGAGTAACCGTAGACCTTACTGGTAGTAAGATGTCGTAACCGCCATTTTTTAACTCCTCTATCAGAAAATCCACAAACTGTCTTTTCTTCTTTTCCGGATCTGGATAGACTAATCTCTTCCGGCAGAATTTGGAGTAAAAAGAAAGGGAAAAAACTCTGCGATGAGAAGCAACAGTTACTTTCATATTCCTTGAGCCCAGTGACCTGACTATGGCAAGCGAGTGAAGGGCATCCCCGTCTGTAACCAATACTTTCCAGCTTCTTGATTTTTTCATCTTAGCTTGAGTTGGAATTTTAAGTTTTGGTTCTGCCCTGGAGAAGGCCAGATATCATAAAGAAAATCCTATTCTTTGAACTTGTCCTTAAGCTCCTCGATATCCTGTTTGAGATTGGTGATGGATTCAGCTAAAAAGCCCAGGCCAAAAAGCGAGATGCCTGAGAGGATCAGGAGGATAACCAGATATAAAAGCGGTCTTAAGCCCTCATGCTGGAAAATCCTTAAATACAAAGCTACCAGACCCGCCAGAAACCCGATAAACAATAATACCAGACCGATTGAGCCAAAAAAGAGCATCGGCTTACGCATAAAGGAAATCTGAAATTTAACGCTGAACAGGTCCAAAACTCCAATCGGGATTCTCCAGAAGCCGAATTTAGATTTGCCATATTTACGGGGGTAAAGGGGGATTTTCACCTCGTCAATTTTAAAACCCTTTTCTACTGCCATAACTACCATATACCTGTGCCAGTCCTTCCTTAACGGTAATTCCTTAAGAACCTCTTTCCTGAATGCTTTTACCGAGTTAAGGTCATGCACTTTAACATTGAATAAATATCTGGATAACAAATTATAGAAAAAGGAGACAAAAGCCTTCATTCCGTATCTTCCCTTTTTCCAGCCGGTAACTATATCATTCCCTTCTTTCACCTTCTGGATAAGCTTGGGAATATCCTCAGGCAGATATTGAAGATCTGCGGGCCAGAAAAGATAAACATCCCCGGTTGCATTTTTGAAACCGGTTTGAAGGGCAGCCGTAACTCCCCGATGAGTTTTATTACTCAGGACCTTTAAAAAACTGTATTTACCCCCGAACTTTTTAGCCAGTTCTAAGGTTTTATCTGTGGAACCATCATCAACTATTATAACCTCTCCGTTTAAGCTGGATTCTTTAAACATCCTGGCAAAATTTTCCAGCAGGGGAGGTAGGTTTTCTTCTTCATTATAAGCGGGCACAACCACCGATATACTAAAGTTGTTCCCTTTGATATTTTCAAGCATATTCAAATATACTCTTTAAGTTCCAAAAATCAACTCAAAATCCTGAAAAAGGTCTCGAGGATAAACTTGTTATTGGCTTTTTTATTCTTTTCGGAGAGTTTCAATCGTAAAAGTCTATTAGAAACCTTTCATTCTTTGAAGCTCTGTTCTCAATGGTTTATTCTCCGGGTAAAGTTTAAGGGATTTTTCCCATTCATCAATCATTTTGTTCCAATAGAACCGATTCCGTTCTACCCGGTATAAGTTCATGTATAAAACTCCTAATTTCTGGTGCAACAAAAAATTGCTTGGGTCAACCTCTGAGGTTTTATTAAGGTAATGTATAGCTTGATTCAGATACTCCAATTGGTTTACCATTAGAGTATCGGATTCCATTTTGCTTAGATAAATATCCGCTAAGCCCTGGTATGCTGAAAAACTGCGAGGGTGCTGTTGAATAAATTTATTCAATACAACCGCAGCAGAATCTAATTTGTTTTCCTCCCTTAGTTTTATGGCTCTTTCAAAAACGGAAAGCCGGTAGTTTTTAGCTGCTGGATTACCGGTACACTCCGCAATTCGGTAAATGTCAACTGGGGTATTACGTAAAATATAAGAGGTCACCAGCTTTGCATTTTTCATGACCTCGGGATAATCTTTAAATGCCCGGTAGGCGTTCCCACCCTGGTCTAAAGCCAGATGAGTGATGGGATACCGCAAAAACAAAGCGGTATCGACATAGGCTACGCCAAACATGTGAATGATCGTATTTATCTTGTTATCCAGCGTCAAGGGAGGACCATATGGTCCGGAGAGAACCGCATCCTCGCTAAGGATTTCACCCAATTCCGTAGAGGCTTCTTTTAAAGAATATTTAGGATGAGAACTAAAATTAAAAAATTTGCCGAACTGAAGCAAAAAAGAAAAAATTATCGCTATAACGACAAATAATATTTTCATGTCCTTTCCTCCCGAGGAGAGGGGAGCTTTTTCTTTCTTCGTCCAGAAATAGAATGCCAGTCCCATAACTATCCCTCCCAGAAGGGAAATCAGCAAAAGCAAATCCAGGGAGATCTGGGTCCTGCTGAATTTAATGAAAAAGGAAATAAGGTGAAAAACCAAAAGCATGGTTATGGCGATAAATAAAACCCAGAACCAGATTTTTACTTTTCTTGTTTTGGCTTTTGTATTTTTGACTAAATCTATAAGGGAAAAGCTCGCCAGACCACAAAGTGGAACGAGCAATAAGGTCTGATAACGCAGTGGGCGGTAATTCCAGGGTGTCATAAAGAGAAACCCGAAAAGAAGCCAGGTGATTAAAAACATCTCCAGGGGAGAGATTTTTTTAAGCTGTGTAAGGAGTTTAGTGCCGGGATTATCCGGACTATATGAAAAGAGTTTTCCCCAAAAGGATAAAATGTAGATAACCGCAAATACAAAAATAACCGGCATCTTGTAAAAAAGATCCGTGCCTACTATTTTGGGTGAACTTATAAAAACTGAATTTACCCCGCCAAAGGTAAAAAACCAGTAAATAAAGTTTTTCAAGGAGTGTAATCCCTCAGGAGAACCGTACAGCCCTACAGACATCTCCCTGACATATTCAGTAATATTTCTGGTGGCAGGATAATAGATGGCAAAATACCATATCAAAAAAACAATCATAAATCCTGAAAAAAAGAGGACAAAGGGTAAATATTTAGTTGATTTTCGAGGGTGTAAATCTTTTGTGTTCCCCTCTGTAACACTGAAAAAGCCCGCAAAAACTAAAACTAAAAAAGATGAACCCAGGGTAAACGCCGAAAGAACCTTACAAAAGAAAATGGCTAATGCCTGGCTTGCACCTGCCATAGGAAGAAGCCATTTCCTCTCCAGACCAAAGGTGAGAAAAAACAAGCACAAAACTATGAAGAATATGCTTGAGATTTCGGTAAAGGAATTTCTGCTGTAGGCGATTAACACGAAATTGATACTCAAAAAAAATGTAGCCAGCATTGCTTTGGTGAAACCCAGGGATTTTTTAGCGGCAAGGTAAAAGAAAAGAAGGGTCAGGACACTTAAGGTGGCTGGGATCATATTCGTCTGGAACCTTCCCAGGCCAAAGAGTTTAAAGAAAATGTAACCCAAAAAAGTATAAGCCGAATATATCCAGAGAGAAAAACGGTAATGCCCATAAGGGTCTAAATCCCCGGTGAGGATTTCGGAACGAGCGAACAGAGTATACTGGGGACCATCTGTAGTCAGGTCTTGACTCCAGGAGACCGGGGGAAGGTCCGCACTTAAAAAAAGGAAACGGCTTAAAATCCCCATTCCAAAGATTACCAGAAAAAGGATGATATGAAAAAGCTTGCTCTTGAAAAATTCCTGTTGAAAAAATGTGAAAATAAAAAATCTTCTGCCCATCCTTTTTTTCATTTCTCCCTTTTGTACTGTTCTTTTACTCGATTTACCCATCTTGTCAAATCTTCAATTAATTTCTTCTCAGTGTTGATTACAGGCAGTGACCACTATGGTCTGCAAAATTCCGATCTATGCAAATATCTATTGCTAATAGTATTGCAGATTGTTTTAGAGATCACCCTCGGTTGACTCAAGGCTCTGTGGTGCATATATGCTCTTTAATCCCGGAATCTGTATTTTAATAAGGTCCAGATTGCCTCCACCCCGTCTTTCCATCTTATCTTTTTACCCTGTTTTATTTTCCTGGGTATATACCGAATAGGCACTTCCATGATCTCTATACCTTTCTTTCTAATCTTGGCAGTAACCTCGGGGCAGAAATCAAACCTCTTGCAGTTCAGGTTAAGACTTTTTATCACCTCGGTTTTAAACATCTTGTAACAGGTGGGTTCGTCGGTGATTTTAGAGCCGTACAATAAATTTGTCAGTAATGTCAAAATCTTCCCTCCCATAAAATACCTGAAATAAGATCTTTCATTGTCGAAATTCAACAGCCTTGAGCCATATACTACCTTAGCCTTTTCTTCTAAAATCGGTTTCAAGAGATTTAGAAAATCAGCCGGGTCATATTCTAAGTCTGCATCCTGAATGACCACCACTTCGCCAGTCACATAGGAAAGAGCCGTTCTGATGGCTGAGCCCTTTCCGCTATTTTCCTCATGGAATATGATTCTTATGTTTTTGTCTTGTGGGTAATTCCTTAAAACATCCCTGGTACCGTCTGTTGAAAAATCATCTACTATCAGTATTTCTTTATCCAGGGGGAGCTTCATTATCTTTTCAAGTATCTGAAGAATTGTTCCCTTTTCATTATAAACTGGTATTATTATGGAGAGTTTCATCCGATTTCACACATTTGATAATTTAACCTTAATTCCTCTTATCTCTTCAATTTCCTTACAGCCCTTTCGGCTTTTTACTTTATCTCCAGGCTCGCTTAAATGCCTTTAATTAACACTCTTACAGCCTTAATATAAATTTAATACTCCCTGTGTCAACCAAAAACAAACCCGTAGCTTTGATTATGAAAAAGTATATTGGAAATATGTTAAGAAAATATCATCAGAATAGGTCAATGTCTCTGATACTTTTCACTTCTTTTTTAAGCTACCCTTCCTTCCTGAGTTTTTTATCAATGCTCTTCAAGGATAAGTGCTCCAGTTTAAGATAAACCAGACCTAAAAGTGTAACCGGGACGTATTGGCTTGCATGCAGGACGATGGAAAAAGGAACCGAGATGTCCCTCCCATATCCATAAAGGCTTAAAGCTATGACTGTGAAAAAGTGAACCGTACCCACAAAACCCGGAGAAGAGGGAATGACCACCCCCAGGGTCACGATAACCATCAGCATCAATGAAGCCTGCAGGGGAGGGTGAAGATCAAAAGCCAAAAAAACCAGATAATTACTAATGCCTGTGAGCACCCAGAGGATTAAAGACCAGAGCATAATCCAGCCCATCCGGGGAACATCCCTGAAAATCCTTACCCCGCTGGAAAATTTATCTAAAACATTCTCAGCTTTTTCTGCATATTTTCTGGGTAATAGCGTCAACAGCCTCTTGAAAAAATTTAAAACCGGATCAGGTTTAAGCTCCAGTATAATTAAAATTATGAAGACCAGAATATTGGCTGCGAGAGTAAAATTTGCACCTTTCCTTATTAATTCCCCTACGTTTTCTGGAGAGTGAGAGAAGGGAAAAAGAAACAATGTTAGCCAGAGGATAAAAAGGAGGGTAAATCCATCAAAAACCCTTTCTGTAACAATAGTTGCGAAAGAAGCGCTTTTAGATATATTCTCCTTGGTACCCAGGGAATATGCTCTGACCAGTTCTCCCAGTCTCACCGGAAGCACATTATTAGCCATAAATCCTATCATGGTGGAGGAGAAAAGACTATAGATTCCTGCTTTTTTCAAGGGATCAACCATGAATTTCCAGCGGTAAGCTCTAATCCACATTATTACAATTACCGCCAGCATAAAAAGAATAAGATAAAAGAAGTTTACCTCCGTTAATGCAGTCCATAGCATTCGATAGTTCACTCCCCTGAATGCCAAATATAAGAAGACTATGCTTATTAACAGTCCGATTAAAAATTTTTTCTTCACTTTTTCCCCTTCTCTCCGTAGAAGAGTTCTTAAAAATACTTAATGCTTTAATCGCCTTTCACTGACAACCTTCTCCAGCAATTCCTCTACTTCCCCGCTCACCTTTTGCCAGCTGAAATTATTTGCCCACAATATACCTTCTTTAGAAAAACTACCCCTCAACCCGTCATCAGTGAGAACTTTTACAATCTTACCAGCCAACTCCTTCACCTGCCCATATTTGAATAGAAATCCGGTCTTACCCGGAAGTACAGACTCTCTAAGTCCAGGTACATCGCTGGCTATAGCAGGAGTACCACAGGCATTTGCCTCTATATTAGTTAGTCCCCAGCCTTCTTTTATCGAGGGATAAACCGTAACCCAC
>JAOUFL010000142.1 GCA_029858245.1 Candidatus Zixiibacteriota bacterium | reverse complement strand
GATTCCAGATCTCCGAGGCGGATTTAAAATTGAGGGGTCCAGGGGAGTTCTTCGGCACAAAGCAGCACGGGTTGCCGGATTTCAAGATAGCTGATTTGACCCTGGATTTAGGGCTTTTATATAAAGCCAGAGATTGGGCATTCAGGATTGTGCAGGAGGACCCAGCCCTGCGTTCGGCGGATAATCTCTGTTTAAGGAATAAATTCATAAGAAGATACAAAGATAAATTTAAGCTGGCGGATGTGGGATAATTTTGATATATTTTACCAGGAAATAAATCTGCAGGAAAAGTGAGGATTTATGAAATTTCTTTTCGTATCCGAGGAGATCAAGTTCACCGGAGAACAGCTTCTCTCCCACTGGGCGTATATAAATTTTAATCTTCTGGGTGATAATATCGTTGGTTTTATCGGGCCCTGTGATGTGGAGGAGAGGTATCTGGTAGGAATTGACCATTACAAGAAGAAGACGCAGATAAAAAGTGAAAAGATGCTTCATTTTGTGGTAGAGCATTTCGACCTGGATCTGGAGAAGACCATCTTAAAACAGAAGCTTTTGGTATCCATACTCAAGGATAAGCTGAATCACCGGCTCAAGGGAGATGTGGTGCAGAGATGGGGGGATGATATTTTCGATGGTGATGCCAAGCTGACCATCTCCACAACCACCCGCACAAAAGTTTCAACCAAAATACATCTGGGTATAAATATCACCAGTCATGGCACTCCCATCAAAACCAAAGGATTAGAGGACTATGGTCTGGATCCGCTGGATATTGCCCAGGTGGTGATGAACCAGTATCGGCTTGATATTCGTCGGGTCTCCGAGAGATTAATCAAAACCAGAAGTATAGAGTAAACTAAAAATCTGTAACCATTAAAGCGTTAGGGAAAAATGACTAACGAAGAAAAATTAGAAAAACTGTTGAGGGACGCAGCCAAGCTGGATAAGGGTGTAAAGGAAATTCTATCTGACACTAAGGATTATGACTTTTCTCGCTTATTGAAGAAGGTAGATGCCGAGCTGCTGGATTTACAGCATAACCTGGAATTGGCTCGTAAATTGGCTGACAGAAGAAGAAAAGAGAGATAATTAACAGATATAAGATGGTGAGACATGCAAGAAGGTAAAGCCAGGAGCAGCGACGAGCTTTTCTTTCATCTGGTCTTTATGTTTCAGACTGCTGCCCTGCAGCAGATGGGGAAATTGATTAACCCGCTTACCAAAAAGGCGGAGAGAAATCTGGACCAGGCGAAATTCTCCATTGACATTCTGGAGCTTCTCCAGGAAAAAACCAGAGGCAATCTTAAAGAAGAAGAAAGCAAATATCTGGAAAATGTCCTGTTTGAGCTGAGGATGAATTATCTGGAGGAACAGAAAAAATCCGAAGAGCCCGCAAAAGAGGAGAAGAAAGAGTCTGAATCTGAAGAAAAAAAGGATGAAAGTACATAAGCAAAAGAATTATTTTTTGTAAGGACATGGCAAACTGTACCCCTAAAGCTGAATACTCCAAATCCTTAGATAAGAGGATATAAGTAAGAAGAAATAAAAAAGATTTTATTCGGGGTTTTATGAGGGTGTTTGAGGAGGCTTGTAGATAAAAAATAGTAAAGCATATAATTAAACCCCACCAATTACTTTCATCAAAACTACTTTTGAAAACTTAAATTAGTACACTACTCCATTTTTTTCTTGCTTTCTGATTTAGACTGTGATATACATATTGAAACTAAGGGGAAAAGCAATATGAACTTATGGAAGTTTCTAAGAAATTTAGCTTTCTTAGCCACAATCATAGGTGCGGTTTCTCTTTTTTTTAAGACATACTATGGTGGAAAAACGGAATTACTACAGTATAAACTGGGACAATATGAAAAAAGGACTAAAGCAGATAGCCTAATAATTACACAATATAGCGATAGCCTTCAAAAAATCAAAAGTGAATTATATAAGTACACATCTAAAGAAATCCTACCTCCTACTAAGTTGTGCGCAATTCAAGGAGAGAAAATACTAAACGGATTACTGGTAGTTCATTATGTAGGTTACAGTGGCGGAGCTATCATACGGGTCGAAGCAGAACAGGGGCAAATCTTTAATTATGACTTCAGAGCTGGTCCGGAACAAAGAAGTTTTAAGTATAAGAATCAGACATATCTACTTAATTTTCAAGGTTTCCTTGATGATCTTGGCAAGTGTATAACGGTTTCAGTCTACAAAAAATAACTATACAATGGTAAGACGCCCATCCCAGGACATTGAAAGCCTTCCCTGTATTTTAACTGTAAAATTGTTAAAAAACTGAAACATTTCTTGACATCCTGCGTATTATATTTTGAATTATTCTAAATTAGAATAGTCTAATATGGAGTAAAAATGGCAAAGAATGAACTGGTGGTTTTAGGGCTGTTGAGTGAAAAACCGATGTATGGCTATCAGCTCTATCAGGAGATAGAAAAGAGGGAGATGGAGCACTGGGCGCAGGTGAATTTAGCTTCGATTTACAATACCCTCAACCGCCTGCAGAAAGATAAACTCATTCAGGGGAAGGGTGAAAAGCCCGGCAGGATGCCAGAAAGAAAGGTTTATCATCTAACTCCCCGTGGTGGGAAAAAGCTGGAAGAATTAGTGGAGAAAGCTTTGAATGAATCCAGGATGCCCCAGGACAGCTCAATGGTGGGTGTGGCATTTTTGCATGTCCTGTCAAGAGATAAAATTCTGGTCTCGCTTTTGAAGAAAAGAGAAAAGCTGGTCAAGATAATCCGCAGGATTGAGAAAATTTATGAGGAAGAACATAAGAATATAACTTTCAACTGGAAATTCCTGATAGAGGAGGGGATTTCCCATCTGGAGACTCATATAAAGATGATCGAGAAGCTAATAAATCTGGTTAAAAGAGATAAGACTTTGAGAAAATAAGGAGAGAAGATGAAGAAATTAATTGTAATCCTGATAGTTTTCTTAATCCTCTTATTTATTATTTTCAGGATGATGACCGTTTTCAAGGAAAGAAAGGCTCAAACCTCAAGGGAAATAGTGGATAGGATTATTCCGGTAGAGGTGGAAGTGGTTAAAACCTCACCCTATACCCCCATACTTAATTACACCGGGGAAGTTAAAGGAATAGAGGAAATAGATATATTTCCAAAGGCTTCCGGTAAATTGGTAGAGATGAAAGTCAGAGAAGGCGACAGGGTGAAAAAGGATCAGCTGTTGGCTTTGATTGATCGGGACATTACCGGTATGAAATTTGAATTAGTTGAAACTTTCTCCCCGGTTGAAGGGGTTGTGGGAAAAGTATATGTGGATAAAGGAGCACAGGTCAATGAGTCTTCCGGGGGTGGGGGAGGTACTCCCCTGGCTCAAATATTGAACCTTGATTCGATTAAAATTGTAATCCAGGTTATAGAAAAGGACATCTCCAGAGTTAAATTATATCAAAAAGCCAGAATCAATCTGGATGCCTACCCGGGAAAGGAATTTTATGGAGCAGTCACTCTGATCAGCCCCACTTTGAACAATTTGACCCACACCGCCAGCGTGGAGATTACTATACCTAACCTGAATCATCTTCTGAAGCCGGGGATGTTCGCCGAGGTTGAGTTATTAATCGGGAAAACCGAAAAGCTTCTTCTTATCCCCAGATATGCTCTGTTAACCGAAGCCGGGAAGAAAAAAGTTTTCATAGTAAAAGAGGGTAAAGCTGAGGTAAGATGGGTTGAGGTTGGATTTAGCGATGGAGGATTTGCCCAGGTAGAAAGTGGTTTGAATCTCGGGGATAGCTTGGTGATTTTAGGTCAAAGTCAACTGCAATCCGGGGATAAGGTCAGAGTAGTGGAAAGAGAGGTTAAATAATGTTTTTACCCAATCTATCGATTCGCCGGCCTGTTTTCATCGTGATGCAGGTTCTTGCGGTTCTGGTTTTGGGAATTGTCTCCTATACTCGAATCGGCATCGACTTGATGCCGGAGGTGGAGTTTCCCTATATCTCAATCACCACTGTTTATCCGGGAGCAGGTGCACAGGAGATCGAAAATCAGGTTACCAAACCGATTGAAGAGGCAGCAAGCGCTATAAACGGCTTAAAGAATATATATTCCACATCAGCTGAAGGTTTCTCCCAGGTATTTTTAGAGTTTGAGATCGAGATAAAAGTTAGAGATGCAGAATCAGATGTGCGGGAAAAGCTCTCTGAGATTAGTGCTGAGTTACCTGAGGATATTGAAGAACCTACTATTGCCCGATTTGATGTTACCGCTACACCGGTGATGATATTCTCCTTAGCCAGCAACTTGCCTTTAGATGAGCTGAGGACTTTGGCAGATGATAAAATCAAGAATCGGATTCAGCAGGTAAAAGAGGTAGCGGAGGTAAAGTTAGTTGGTGGTCTGGAAAGGGAGATAAAGGTAGAAGTTAACAGGAAAAAGCTCCAGGCCTATAACCTGTCAGTGGAGCAGGTGATTGGAAGTATAAGCCGGGAAAACCTGAATGTGCCGGGTGGCAGGGTGGAAATAGAGCCGCAGGAGTTTATCCTGAGGACTACCGGTGAGTTCGAGGAAACCTCAGAATTGGGGAAAATCCCTGTAGCTACCTATCAGGGAACCCCGGTTTATTTAAGAGATGTAGCCCGAGTAAAGGATGACTTTAAAGAATTAAGGGAAATAGCCCAGCTAAATGGCAAGCCTTCGGTTTCCTTCATAACCTATAAACAGTCAGGAGGAAATACTGTTAAGATCTGCGACCGGTTAAAAAAAGTAATTAACGAATTGAAAAAAGAGCTTCCCGCAGGGACCTCCATAGAAATAGCCTCAGACCAATCCAAATATATCAAAAGATCAGTGGAAGATACGATGAGAACTCTGTATTTAGGGGCAATCTTTGCAACGCTGGTAATATTTATCTTCCTGGGGAATTTTCGTAGCACCATAATTGCAGCTTTAGCTATCCCCACCTCGATTTTAGCCACCTTCGTTATGATGAACCTGTTCGGCTATACCATAAATATGATGACCCTAATGGGTCTTTCCCTGTGTGTTGGTATCTTGATTGATGATGCCATAGTGGTGCGGGAAAATATCTTCAGGCACGTAGAGGAGGGAATGAGTCCGGAAGAGGCAGCCTCCTTTGGAACCCAGGAAGTGGGATTGGCAGTTATGGCTTGCACTTTCACCATCGTGGCAGTCTTTGTTCCAGTTGCCTATATGAGTGATATAGTGGGAAAGTTTTTCCGAGCATTTGCCTTCACAGTGGTTTTTGCCATCCTTTATTCCCTGTGGGATTCTTTCACTATGGCTCCAATGCTTTCTGCTAAAGTTCTGGTTAGAGAAAAGAAGGATAAGGAGAGTTTGTTAAAGAAAGCATTCGAACCTTTTAATCGATTTTATCATAATCTAAATCAGATTTATGCGAAACTTTTACCCTGGTCCCTGAAGCATAAATTTCTAATTATCCTGGCTTCCACTTTTCTTTTCATCTTGAGTTTGGGTTTAACTTCTTTTATAGGTAAGGAGTTTATGCCTCAGGGGGACAGAGGGGAGTTCAGAGTAATCTTTGAGACTCCAGTGGGAACCTCAATTCGGGCAACCGAGAAAACAGCCTCAGGGCTGGAGGAAATCATTCTCGGCTATCCAGAGGTAAAATCGATTTTCACTACCATTGGAACAGAAGGAGCTTCCAATAAAGGGGGAATCCGGGTGGAATTAATTCCCCTGAAAGAGAGAAAGAAAAAGACTGAAGAGGTGGAGATCGAAGTACGCAAAAGGCTTTCTGAAATGCCGGGACTGAAAACCAAAGTCTCGATGGTAGGTATGTTTGAGCAGGAGGAAGATTACCCCATAATGATTTATCTTAAAGGGCCGGAGATCTCAGTCTTGGAGGAGCTTTCAGGGGAAATCCTGAAAATAGTGGAAAACGTGCCAAGTACAGCAGATGCAGACCGCTCGATTCGCGGAGGAAAACCGGAGATGAGGGTGGTGGTAAATAGAGAGAAAGCAAGCAGATTGGGTATTTCTACGGCTCAGATTGCCTTAACCTTGCGTTCACTGGTGGACGGGAACGTTGCTACCAAGTTAAGACAGGGTGAAAAAGAGATTGATATCAGAGTTATCTTATCACCGGAGCAGAAGAATAGTTTTAAGGAACTTTCCTCCATAGATATTCTTTCCCCGGCTGGAGTAACCGTTCCATTAAACAGTATTGCTGATTTCTATGAGGGAGTAGGCCCTACTCAGATAGATAGACAGAACCGGGAAAGGTCAGCGGTGATTTCTGCAAACGTGGTGGGTAGGGCTTTGGGAGATGTGGTGAACGATATAAACAGGAATTTAACTGA
>JAOUFL010000140.1 GCA_029858245.1 Candidatus Zixiibacteriota bacterium | reverse complement strand
TAACATCATTTAATTTATTTTTAATCAACTGAATTATCCCATTAACGAGCACTCCGACCAGAATTATAAGAAAGAAAAACTTGTCTCCCCAGAAATAACTTGATATTCCAATCAGAAGTCCAAAAAACACAAAACGTGTCAGGGAAATCTGTATATTCTTGTTTGTAAGAATCACAGAGAATTCGCATAATCCCAGAAAAATAAGCAAATTCACCATGCTCATAAAAGGAATCCCACCAGCATATGACATATAGAGTATAAATGGGATAAAGATTAATGCTACTATAATTCGGGTGAGTAGATTTTGCATTAATTAAGTGGTATTAAATCTTACCGAATCGTCTCTGTCTATTTTGAAAAGCCCATATAGCCTGATAAAAATCTTCCACTGAGAAATCAGGCCATAAGACCTCAGTTACATAAAGCTCTGTATAGGAAGTCTGCCAGAGCATAAAATTAGAAATGCGCATCTCGCCGGATGTTCGAATCAGAAAGTCGGGATCAGGTAGTCCCTTAGAATATAGATAGGAGGAAAAAAGATCTTCGTCTATCTCTTCTGATGTCACAAGTCCCGCTGATACATCCCTGGAAATTTTCTTCACTGCATTCAGGATTTCGCTTCTTCCTGAATAGTTTAAAGCTAAGTTCAAGACCAAGCCGGTATTGCGTTTTGTCCGTTCAATCGCTTTTTTTAAAATCTCCCTCCTCTTGGGGGATAGCTCATCTATGATTCCGGTAGCTATAAGCTTGACATTGTTTTTCTCTAATTCGATCAGCTCCCTTTTTGTGGTCTCATAAAGCAAGTTCATAATTGCTGAGACCTCTTCTTTGGGTCTTTGCCAGTTATCAGTAGAAAAGGTGAAAAGGGTAAGAAAAGAGAGTTTTAGCTCACCTGCAGCCTCGACTATCCTTTTGACCGTCTTAACTCCAGCTCTGTGTCCGGCTATTCGAGGCAATCCCCTTTTTCTCGCCCACCTTCCGTTCCCATCCATTATTATGGCAATATGTCTGGGCAGGTTTCCTTTTTTCAATATTATATTTCTTAAATCCTCATTTGACACCGAACACCCTTTTTCCAGAATTTTTAAGAAATTATCCTTTGCTTCGTTACTGACACATCGAATAAAAAACAGGAATCTCAGGTTTTAAGGAACGATCCACCTTGGCATAATCCTGCATGACTATACTTCCATTATCTCTGCTTCTTTCTTCTTTAATAGTTCCTCTACTGCTTCAATTTGTTTATCTAAAATCTTTTGAATCTGTTCCATTCCTTTTCTGGAATCATCCTCCGAGATCTCCTTGTCTTTTTCTTTTTTCTTTAAGGCTTCGTTTGCTTCTCTTCTAATATTCCTCAGGGAGATTTTAGAATCCTCAATAATTTTTTTAACATGTTTAACTAAATCCTGTCTTCTCTCTTCAGTTAAAGGAGGTATGGGCAACCGAACTACATTCGCATCGGTTAGTGGATTTAATCCAAGGTCTGACTTCTGTATGGCTTTAGCTATCTCAGGAATTAGCCTTTTCTCCCAGGGCTGGATGATTATCAACTTATAATCCGGGACACTCACGGTAGCAATTTGATTTAAAGGAACCATAGATCCGTAATATTCTACTTTTATCCCATCTAAAAGCGAGATTGAGGCTTTTCCGGTCCTTATGGAGTATAGTTCCTTTTGCAGAACCTCTATGGTTTTTTTCATTTTCTCTTCTGTAGTTGAAAATATTTCCCTGGCCATGCTACTCCTTTCTGTTTTTTATTTTTAGACCTCTCAGAAAAGATTTTTACGTTATCCTTTTACCATAGTACCTATCTTTTTGCCTGAGATTATCTTTTTCAGGTTACCCTTCTTCAAGAGATTAAAAACAATAATGGGGATATCATTTTCCCTGCACAGGGAGATGGCTGTGGCATCCATTATCTTCAGATTTCTTTTTAACACCTCCAGATATTTTATCTTCTCGAATTTCTCCGCCTTGGGATTGGCAAGAGGATCAGAGGTGTAAACTCCGTCAACACGAGTTCCTTTAAGGATCACTTCTGCTTCGATCTCGCTTGCCCTTAAAGCAGCTGCGGTATCTGTGGTGAAAAACGGATTCCCGGTTCCGGCAGCAAAGATCACTATCCTGTTTTTACCCAGGTGACGGACTGCTCTGCGGCGGATATAAGGCTCTGATACCCTATCGATATGAATTGCTGACATAACCCGGGTTAACATCCCCATTTTCTCTAATACATCCTGCAACGCCAGGGAGTTTATGACTGTTGCTAACATACCCATATAATCGCCTGATACCCTGTCCGTGCCTTTAGACTTTAGAGAAATTCCCCGGCAGATATTACCCGCTCCAATAACTATCCCGATCTCGACCCCTAAATCCTTAATGCTTTTGACCTCTGTAGCTACATATCTGAGAAAATCCGAATCTATGCCGTATTTTTCTTTACCTTGAAGAGCCTCTCCGGAAATTTTGAGTAGAACTCTTTTATAAATTGGTTTTGGCATTGATAATTTTATTGCCATCTTTCAGGATAGCTGTTTTCCTCCTTACTCTCCTAATCTGAATCTAACAAATCTTTTTATGGTGATATTCTCACCTAATTTTGCTATGGTTTCATCTATTCTTTGTTTGACTGTTTTGTCTTCATCTTTTATAAAAGGCTGTTCCATCAGACAAACTTCTTGATAAAATTTTTCCAGTTTTCCCTGAATTATTTTCTCCATTAACTTTTCCGGCTTTCCCTCCTTCAGCACCTGGGCTTTATATATATCTTTTTCTTTATTCAGCATCTCTACCGGTACATTCTCCCTGATTAAAAATAATGGGTTAGAAGCAGCAACCTGCATGGCAATATCCTTAGACAGAGCTCGAAAATCATCTGTGCGAGCTACGAAATCGGTTTCGCAGTTTATCTCTAACAGAACACCCAGCTTCTCCCCCGGATGGATATAGGAATAAATTAATCCTTCACTGGTCGTCCTTCCAGATTTTTTGGAGGCTTTGGCTATCCCCTGCTCCCTGAGATAATCCAGAGCCTTAACCATATCTCCCTTTGCATCCTGCAGAGCCCTTTTGCAATCCATCATTGGAGCTCCAGTTTTGTCTCTTAGTTCCTTAACCTGCTTCGATCCGATCTCCATCTATTTTTCCTCCTTAGTTTTCTTCACCTTCACATGTTTTTTCTTCTCTTCTGGATTTTCCTCCTTTTCCTCCATTACCTTATGTTGAGCCTCCAGGACAGCATGGGAAATCTCATGGGTTATTACCTTAATCGACTTTACCGCGTCGTCGTTACCTGCTATAGGGTAATCGATAACATCCGGGTCTGAATTTGTATCTATAACAGCAATCACCGGGATACCCAGTTTATTCGCCTCAGCCACTGCAATTCTTTCCTTTTTCGCATCAACAACGTAAACAGCATCAGGCAACCTGACTATATCCTTAATGCCTCCTAAAACATTCTCCAGTTTCTCAATTTCTCTGCTCAGGTGTAAGGCTTCTTTTTTGGTCAGCTTGTCGAATGTACCATCTTCTTTCATCCTCTCCAGGTCTTTTAGTCTTTTAATGTTTTTTCGAATGGTCTGGAAATTCGTCATCATACCACCCAGCCATCTTTCAGTAACATAAGGCATCCCGCATCTCAAGGCTTCCTCTTCTATTACCTCTTTTGCTTGTTTCTTTGTTCCGACAAAAAGAATCTGTTTGCCTTTTTCCACGACCTCTCTAACCTTCTGGCAGGCTTTTTCCAGGCAGTTGAGTGTTTTCATAAGGTCGATGATGTAAATTCCATTTCTGGCGGTAAATATGAAGGGTTTCATCTTGGGATTCCATCTTCTGGTCTGATGGCCGAAATGAACCCCTGCTTCTAAAAGGTTTTGAATGCTTAATGGCATTTAACACTCCTTTTTGATGGTTTATACCTCCAGCAGCTTCATCTCTCTCAGGGCAAAGGCAGTTGCCCAAGACCTCCTGAAAGATCAACTGCTGTGTGTTTTAATTTCTATCCTTTGCTGCAATGAACTTTAGAGTTTTTAAAAGAGCCTGCTATAAAATATCTCATAATAGGTCTTGTCTCCGTTCTCCTGAGAACTTCCTTAAATCCTGCTTTATGAAAAGCAGATGAAAACCCTGCATAAGCAAATACCTCTGGCATCTTCCCTTTCCTGGGCTCAATCGGGTACCCCTCTACTATCTTTGCCCCTTTTTTCTTAGCAAATTCAAGAGCGGCTTTGAGCAATTTTACAGTAACTTCTTTTAGTCTGAAAGGTTTTGCTACAAAGAAACAAACCACCGACCAGATCGGCTTATCATCCACTCTTTTTAATATACGGGAGTTTTCCAGGAGAGTAAACTTCTCGCGTGGGGCAATGGAACACCAACCAACAGGCTGGTTATCAGAATAAGCTAAAATACCTGGTATTTCACCTGACTCCACAATCCTCTTCATCGCCTTCCTGTTACCTTTACCTTTCTGCCTATTAAACTGAGCCCGTTTAAGCCTAAACCACATACACCAGCACCCACCACAAGCACCTCTATCTCCAAACAGGTTTTCAAAGTCATCCCATCGCCAGGGAGTTAATGGGTAAAATTTCAGCCCGGAAAGCTCTGTTATTTTAGAAGACATTTTTATTTTCAGATAATCTCTGGATTAAAATACTAACTTACAATCTATGAAATCTTTTAATTCGGTCTTATTTAAATACTTCCCAGCAAAAAGACTAATTAAAAATACCTTACCTCTTGGAGTACTGGTATCTCTTGCGGGCTTTTGGCTGTCCGTATTTTTTCCTTTCCACCATGCGGGGGTCACGGGTTAAAAGCCCCTGGTCTTTTAAAGCCTTTTTTAAACTCTCATCATAACTGGCTAATGCCCTGGCAATTCCCAACCGGATAGCTCCCGCCTGTCCGGTAATACCACCACCTTCTGTTCTACAGAGAATATCCATTTTACCATTCACCTTGGCAACTTCAAGGGGCTTCAAAGCGTGCAGGATCAGATCCTCTCTCTGAAGGTAGATTTTCAACTCCTTACCATTGATTATTCTTTTCCCGTTTCCTGGAACAATTATTCTGACACGGGCAACTGCATTTTTTCTTCTTCCGGTCGCTATGAATACTTTCTTGTCTGACAAATTCACCTCCTGTAATATCTAATCTCTATGAATAAATTTCTATAACTTTACAACCTCAGGTTTTTGAGCTTGATGCGGGTGTTTATCATCCTGGTAAACGAAAAGTTTGGATAATATTTTCCGTCCCAACCTGTTATGAGGAAGCATACCTTTAACTGCAATTGTGAATACTTCTTTTGGATTCTCTTTAATCTTTTTGGAAAAAACTTCTTTTTTTAATCCTCCGGGGTAGCCGGTATAATGATAATAAGTTTTTTTATCCGCTTTCTTACCGGATAGAACTACTTTATCGCAGTTTATTACCACCACATAATCCCCCTGGTCCAGATGAGGGGTAAATTTAGGCTTACCCTTTCCCAGAAGAATCTGGGCTACTTTAGAAGCTAATCTTCCTAAAATCTTTCCCTTAGCATCAACCAGATACCATTTCTTCTCAACTTCATTAGTTTTAGGTATATAGGTCTTCATCTATTCTCCTTTCAAATCCCTTACCTGCAAGACTACTTCCGTAAAAAAAATTCTCCTAACCGTCTTAGTAACGGCTCTATATTTAAATTTTTTAATATAAACAAATAAATAATTTTGTCAAGCACAAAAGGGTAGGATTATATCCTACCCTTATTTAATAATCTTTTATATACTTATAGCTTTTTAAATCTATCAAGTCGTTTGTGTCTCTTTTTTTTCCTTTACAATTAAGTTAGTTATAAGCGCTATTAAAAACCCATATATCCCTCCCATAATAAAAAAACCCCAGAAAACGAAGGAGCCTTTGAGTGCTCCACTGGCTAAAGCCATAGGTAATGAGACAATCAATCCTATCAGAATTCCGTGAAGCAGATAGTTTATTTTCCAGGTAGATATACCGATAGTGAAACCTATCAAAGTGCGTCCTAATATGATCGACCAGGCAAAGTTTGCAGAGATTGGCTCCCCTCCGCTCTTAGACAGTAAAAGACAAACGATCCCGGCAATAAATCCCAGGATGGTAGCAATTATAATTTTGGATCTTCGCATTCCTCCCTCCTTTCAAAGATTATAGAGCATAGAGTTTTAGCTTAACCAATATTAAACCTGAAGATTTATGCTCCAATTCGAATTCTTTCTGCTGAACGACCTCTTATTTAAGCCTTAGGAGCCTCAACAGGTTTCTCTCTGATGATAAAATGAGAGATTATCTCAATTAAGGCGCCAATAATCATACCCTCCAGCCAGTATCTCAGAAACAGGCCTGTAGGAAGTGCTGCTGGTAGATAGACAATCGCTCCCAAAACTATACCATGCACCACATAGTTGAATTTGAAACTCGATATCCCAATAATAAAACCCAAAA
>JAOUFL010000139.1 GCA_029858245.1 Candidatus Zixiibacteriota bacterium | reverse complement strand
ATCGGCTCTTTCAGGATCGAAGCTTAACAAACCAGAATATAAAATCGAAGAAATAGATGAGCCTGCCTCAGAATGGGTAGATGTTCTTTTAGAGGATAGTTATGGCTGTCCCCGGTATGCTGCCAGGGTCATAAAAGATGTCAAAATAACCAGGTCACCCTTCTGGCTTAGAAAAAAATTGTTCTGCTCCGGAGTCAGGGCTATCAATAACGTGGTTGATGTTTCCAACTTTGTTCTGCTGGAAACGGGACACCCCTTGCATGCATTCGATTATGATCTCTTTTCTTCATTTTCCGGGAAACCTGCCAAACGGGTTTTAGTACGCAGAGCAAAAGATAAGGAAAAATTCACGACCCTGGATGAAACCGAGAGAAGTTTAAATGCAGAAGTTCTTCTGATAACGGATGGAAAAAAACCTGTGGCACTTGCAGGAATTATGGGGGGACTGGAGAGTGAAGTTACCGGGAAAACCAGAAATATACTTCTGGAAAGCGCTTATTTCGATCCGCGGGTAATACGCAGGGGGAGGATTTCTTTAGGATTAAATACCGAAGCATCTTACAGGTTCGAAAGAGGTGCTGATCCGGATGCAGTAGCAAAATCGGCTGACCGGGCAGCTTATCTTATGAAAGAGCTATGCGGAGGGAAAGTACTAAAAGGGGTGGTGGATAATTATCCAAAGCCCATAAGACCCCTGGTGATTTCATTCAGGGCTGAAAGGTGTTCAGCCATTCTGGGAATTGATATCAAGCAGTCAAAAATAAATGAGATTTTAGATAAGCTGGAAATAAAGGTCAATCAGAATAAAAACGATAAGTTATCGGTTGAAATTCCCAACTTCAGACCGGACCTGACGAGGGAGATTGATTTAATCGAGGAAGTCGCACGGATTTACGGTTACGAAAAGATCGAAAGCAATATCAGAATGGGAGGAGGGATTTTCGCTCTTAAATCAAATGAAGAAAAAGTTAAAGATAAGATTAAGAGATTCCTGGTTGGAAAAGGATTATTTGAGATTATAACCAATAACCTGGTCGATCCTCTGAGGATGTCGAAGATCAATTCTCAGACAAATGCAGTAAGGATTCTAAACCCGTTAAATGAAGAGCATTCTGTATTGACTACTTCTTTATACTACAATCTTCTTTCGGTTATCTCCTGGAATCTTAATAGAAAAGAAAATGATTTAAGGTTGTTCGAATTGGGTAAGGTATACCGGGAAAAGGACGAAAAGACCACAGAGGAGAAGTTTCAATTAGTAATCGGACTTTGTGGAAGAAAAACCCCGGTATTCTGGGGTGAAAAGGTTAAAAAGGTCGATTATTATGACCTTAAAGGTATCGTGGAGGACCTGTTTAACGAGCTTAAGATAAAAGAGTATGACTCTTTCCTGAAAGATATGGAGGTTTTCACGGAAGGCGTGTCTGCGGAATTAAAGGTAAAGGGTAAACCATTGGGATATCTGGGAAAAGTATCGGAAAAAACATTGAAGATTTTTGACATAGATGAAGAGGTTTTCTTGTGCGGGATAGACTTTCAAACCCTGTACGAGCATATCCCGCCGACCAGTTTTTATACGGCACTGCCCAGATTTCCCAGGGTTGAAAGGGATATCTCATTGATAGTCGAGGAAGGGGTTCTGTCAAAGGACATAGAAAAGAAAATACTGGAAATCGGTAGCGAGCTGGTAGAGAAAGTTTATCTTTTTGATTTTTATAAGGGTTCTCAGATACCAGCAGGCAAAAAGAGTTTAGCCTACACCATCTGGTACCACTCAGAGGAGAAAACTCTTACAGAGGAAGAAGTAGAGAGTGTACATAAAAAAATCCTGGGGGAGTTAAAAACAGGTTTCGGAGCCGAACAAAGGCAGTGAAAAGGAGGTTTTTATGCTTTGGGAGAACTTTGAAAAATTAGAGCAAAAAATTAATAAGGTTCTGGAACTTGTCGATAGACTTAAAGAGGAGAGCAAGCAAACCGGAAGCTCCTATAGCACGGTCTCAGCCAGGATTTATGAATTAGACGAGAAAACCAAGGCACTGGAGAAAGAGAATAATAATCTCAGAGCTCAAATAAAAATAAAGGAGGATAGTATAAAGTCTAAGGAGGATAAAATCAGGAGAAAAATCGAAAACCTGTTAACCCTCCTGAAAGACGTCGAATAAATTTTGACTTGACAAGTATAAATTAACGTTTTATTATAGCAATAGAGTGGTATAAATATAAATTAAATCAAGTTAAGTGGAGAATATTCTAATTTATTTTTAAATAAGAGAAAATGTCAGAAGAGCTACGCGAGGAAAAAAAGCAGCCGGTAAAAGTAAATATTTTCGGGCAGGAATATCCTATAAAATCGGAAGCGGATTTAAAATATGTGCAGATGGTAGCTGATTATCTTGACCGAAAAATGAAGGAGATAGCGGATAAGATTCCTACCCGCACCCAGACACAGATAGCAGTTCTGGCTGCCTTGAATATCACCGACGAGCTCTTTAAAGAAAGAGATGATAAAGAAAAAAAGCTTTCTGAAGTAGAAGAGAAAACCCAATCTTTAATAGAATGGCTCGATGATAAGCTTATAGACGAATAACAGCTTTTTAACTTCAGAATATCCCCACTTATCTTGAATATTCACCTGTTCCTTAGCGGGAGGGGTGAAAGTATTAAAGGAAGTGGGTTTTCTTTTATATAGATAGGAGGAGGAGAACATGGTTATTACGCTTGTAGTTGCGGGAGTTGGAATTGCAGCTCTCTTTTTTCTGATAGGATGGTTTATCAGCCGCCGCATTGGTGAAACCAGGTTAGCCAAAGTAGAAGAGCTGTCCAAGAAGATTATTGCGGAAGCGGAGAAGGAAGCAGAGATAAAGAAGAAGGAGGCAGTCCTTGAAGCCAAGGATGAGTGGTATAAAGCAAAAATTAACTTCGAAAGGGAACTGGCAAATAAAAAATCGGAATTCCAGAGATTGGAAAAAAGGCTTCAGGAAAAAGAAGTTAATCTCGACCGTAAAGTAGATATACTTAACAAAAAAGACCGGGAGATCCAGAACAAAGAGAAAATTCTCTTTGCCAGGGAAAAAGCAGTTCGGGCAAAAGATATTGAGCTAAGCAGATTGATAGCAGACCAGAACAGACAGCTGGAGCGAATAGCTCAGATGACTGCGGATGAAGCCAAAAAGCTTTTAATGGCAAACCTCGAAAACCAGGCTCGCCAGGAAGCTGCCCAGATGATAAAAGAGATTAAAGAGAAAGCAGAGGAAACCGCAGAAAAAGAAGCCAAGAATATAATAATCTCAGCCATCCAGAGATGTGCTGTCGATCATACAGTCGAATCTACGGTCTCGGTGGTTAGCCTGCCCAGCGATGAGATGAAAGGCAGGATCATCGGTAGGGAAGGAAGAAATATCAGGTCTTTTGAGACCTCGACCGGCATTGACGTGATAGTGGATGATACTCCCGAAGCAGTGATACTCTCCGGGTATGACCCGGTCCGCAGGGAGGTTGCCAGAATGGCGCTGGAGAAACTGATTCTGGATGGAAGGATCCACCCTGCCCGAATCGAGGAGATCGTCGATAAGACGCAAAAGGAAATGGAAATGATTATCAAGGAAACAGGGGAGCAGGCCTGTTTTGACGTTGGTATTCACGGAGTTCACCCGGAGCTGGTCAAGCTTCTGGGCAAACTGCAGTATCGAACCAGCTATGGACAGAACGTACTCCAGCACTCCAAGGAAGTAGCTTTTATATCGGGATTAATGGCTGCGGAGCTGGAGCTGGATGCAAATATGGCAAAACGTGCAGGTCTTTTGCACGATATAGGGAAGGCAGTAGATAAGGAAACCGAGGGTACACATTCCCAGATAGGTTACAATATGGCACAGAAATATGGAGAGCATCCTCTGGTTTTGAATGCCATTATATCACATCACGAAGAAGTACCGATGGAGTCTCCTTATTCGATAATCGTGCAGTCCGCAGATGCCATCTCCGGTGCGCGCCCGGGTGCCCGCAGGGAAACACTGGAGGGGTATATAAAACGGCTGGAAAAGCTTGAAGAGCTGGCAAACTCCTTCAAGGGAGTTACCAAGTCGTATGCTATTCAGGCCGGCAGAGAGGTAAGAATCATCGTCGAACATGAGCAGGTTGATGATGCTGCGGCAACCAATCTGGCTCAGGACATTGCCAAAAGGATTGAAAAAGAGATGGAATATCCCGGTCAGATAAAAGTGACGGTAATACGAGAAACCAGAGCAGTGGAGTATGCCAAATAATAACTGATAATTGATAACTAATGATGAATTAATCGTAGGGGCAGGCCTCTGTGCCTGCCCTGATTTTTATGCAGTGGCAGGACATCGTCCTGCCTTTGTTTTCAAATTTTTAATTTTAGGAACACGGCTCGCCGACTCCCTGCTGAAATTATCGTATATTCCACTCAATAAACCAATCAGCCACCTTTTTTAACCCTGCTGAAATTTTTCCCTTGCTTAATCCTTCAATTTGTTTAAAATAGTCTAAAGCTTTTTATATTCATTTAAAAAGGAGAAAATTTGAAAGTTCTCTTGATTGCAGATTTAATGGGAAGACCGGGTAGATGGGCAACTTCTCAGGTTTTACCCGATTTAAAAAAGGAGAGACAGATTGATCTGGTAATAGCCAATGTGGAAAACGCTGCAGGCGGATTCGGGCTGACCAAGGAGATCGCAACCAAAATATACAGTTATGGAGTAAACGTCCTCACCTCCGGCAATCACATCTGGGACCGTAAGGACATCTACGATTACCTGAACAAAGACCCGAATCTGCTACGTCCGGCAAACTACCCTCCGGGGAATCCCGGTAAAGGCTCTGTTGTTTATCCGTTAAAGGACGGGACTAAAATAGGAGTTTTGAACATTCAGGGAAGGGTCTTCATCAAGGAAATAGAATGCCCCTTCAGAGTAGCAAACCAGGAGGCTGAAAAACTGAAACAGGAGACCAGTATTATTATAGTCGATATGCATGCAGAAGCCACCTCGGAGAAAATGGCTCTGGGCTGGTATCTGGACGGTAAGGTCTCGGCAGTCATCGGCACACATACCCACGTACAGACCGTGGACGAGACTATCCTGCCCAGGGGAACTGCCTACATAACCGATGCGGGTATGACCGGTGCACATAAATCGGTAATAGGGATTATCAAAGAAGACGCCATCACCCGCTTTTTAACCCAGGTTCCCAACAGGTTCAGAATTGCTTTGGAGGATATAAAATTCTGCGGGGTCCTGATAGATATAGACCCTGATACTAGTAAAGCCCTTTCAATAGAAAGGATAAGACTCGATTTGCCGCCCATAAACCAGGAGATGGAAGGAGATTAAAAAATGTCAGCAGAATTAATAGACGGGAAAAAAATCTCACAGGAGATAAAAACGGAAGTCAAAGCATCAGTCGAAAACCTGAAGAGCAAAGGGATAGTCCCGGGTCTGGCAGCAGTTTTAGTCGGGGATAACCCTGCCTCTCAAATCTACGTGCGGAGCAAGGCAAAAGCCTGTGATGAGGCAGGGATTTATTCTGAGGTTTTGAAATTCCCCAAAGATATGAAGGAATCTGAACTTCTGGAATTAATCCAGGAGCTTAATCATAAAGATGCTATCAGCGGAATTTTGGTCCAGCTTCCCTTGCCTGAGCAGATTTCCGAGGAGAAGGTGATCAAGACAATCTCTCCTGAAAAAGACGTGGATGGGTTTCATCCTTGTAATCTTGGACTGATGTTAGCCGGGAAGCCGACTTTTCTCCCCTGCACTCCTTTTGGAATTCAGGAGCTTTTAATGAGAAGCGGAAACGACCCTGCTGGAAAGCACGTAGTAATTCTGGGACGAGGAAGTCTGGTCGGCAGACCACTTTCGGTTATCCTATCCCATAAAGCAAAAGGAGCAAATGCCACAGTAACCTTATGCCATACCGGCACAAAAGATATTCCCAGATATACCAAACAAGCAGATATAATCGTAGCCGCAATGGGCAAGCCTGAATTTTTAACCAGAGATATGGTAAGCCCCGGAGCAGTGGTGATAGACGTAGGAGTAAATAGGGTAGAGGATAAAACCTGTGAAAAAGGTTATAGAATAGTAGGGGATGTGGCATTTGAAGAAGTAAAAGAAGTGGCAAAAGCCATAACCCCTGTGCCCGGCGGAGTAGGCCCAATGACCGTGGCAATGCTGATGGCAAATACTTTAAAAGCAGCGAAGATGCAGAAGGGGTTGATTTGATCTTCCCTCCCTGTAGGGAGGGATAAGAGGGAGGGTCAATTATTGTGGTGATGAACAGACAAGTGTAGGGACAGGGCTTGTCCCTGTAAGTGGTAAGAGCGTATTGCGATATGCCCCTACAAAAAGAACAGACAAGATGTCTGTTCCACCGTTGTTCATTCGGGAATTGGAATTCCCGAATGACTGAAGAAGAGGGTAAAATAAACTTCCCTCCCTCGTAGGGAGGGATAAGAGG
>JAOUFL010000138.1 GCA_029858245.1 Candidatus Zixiibacteriota bacterium | reverse complement strand
CGATTTATTAACCGGGGATGCCAATTGCAACGGGGAAGTAACTGTCTCGGATGTTGTCTATTTAATCAATTATCTTTTCAAGGGCGGACCGAAGCCATGCATAAGGTCTTGGTAGCGTAAAATAAGATAATTACAAGGTTAAAACACACCCGGTCTTTTTATGAAGGCCGGGTGTGTTTTGAATAACAAATTTAAAAGAAAAAAACTACAGAAATACATTCAAGGCGTCACTATTGTTTTAAAGCACCGGCTGTGATTCCGGAGATGATCTGCTTCTGGAAGAACAAAAACAGGATTATCACCGGGAGGGCGCAGATGGTGGAGGCTGCCATGAGATGGGGCCAGTCTATTGTCTGGTACCCCTGATAAAGGGCTAAAGCCACTGGCAGGGTACGCATTTTTTCGGAAGAGGTTAAAATAAAGGGGAACAAAAAGGAATTCCAGTTCACCAGGAAAACCTGTACTGACAAAACCGCCAGGGCTGGTTTGCACAGAGGCATCACGATCCTGAACAGGATCTTAAAATCGTCCGCACCATCGATCTTGGCGGCATCCTCTAATTCCTCAGGCAGATTCTGGATATACTGCCTCATAAGAAATATACCCAGCGGGTTGACCAGCCAGGGTATAATCAAAGCCAGATAGGTATCATACCAGCCAAGGTTTTTGATGAGAATGAATAAGGGGACTATGATTATGTGAGCCGGGACCATAAGAACCAGAATCACCGAGAGGAATAAGAAATTCTTCAAAACGAACCTTCTTCTGGCAAATGCGTAACCCACCATCAGGCAGAATATGATATTACCGAGGGTTACCGCAACAGCCACGATCAGGCTGTTGAGAAAGAACCTCAAAAAAGGTGCAGAGGTCCAGACATCCTGATAGTTCTTCAGGGTTAAATTTTTTGGCAGGAGATCCGAGAAATTCAAAACGTAACCGGTTCCTCTGGCCAGTGAGGTTTTCACCATCCAGTACATCGGGAAAAGCATACCGGCTAACAGGAATAAAAGGAGTGCAAATAATACCCAGCTAAAGATTTTTTGTTTTGCTCTCATTTTGTTGACTATTAGTAGTTGACTGATTCATTTGGCATTGAAGCTCTATAAATCGAGCAGTTACATATTTTTTTAATCCTCAATTCCTCTGCCCAAGCCAAAGGTTTTCATCTGTAAAAGAGAAAAAATCATTATGATAAAGAACAAGACATAAGCTACGGCAGAAGCATAACCAAAATTAAATTTGTACAATCCTTCATCATACACCAGATAGACCATAGTCAAAGTCGAGTTCAAAGGTCCTCCTTTGGTCATCACGAACACCTCGATGAATATCTGGAACGATTTTATGGTGTTTATCAGGATAACGAAAAGAAACATAGGCCTCAAATGGGGCAGGGTGACAAACCTGAACTTCTGAAAGAAATTTGCCCCGAAGGTATCCGAGATCTCATAAAGCTCCACTGGGATCGCCTGCAGTGCAGCCAGAAACAAAAGCATGTAATATCCTGTGGCAATCCACACATCCATAAACATAATGGAGAGGAGCGCAGTTTTCTCCGAAAAAAGGAATCCTTTTTCCGGAGAAGGCAGGTTCAAAAGATTCAGCAGGAAATTGAAATACCCGTCCCTGGCATAAAGATGTATGAAAACCAGAGAGATCACTACCAGGGAGGTGATGGAAGGGATAAAAAAACCCGCACGCATAAATCCCCTCCAGGGTATTTTCTGATTGACCAGAATAGCCAGGATCAAAGCAAAAGCAGTGGTAAAGGGAATGGTACCGAAAACGAAAAAGGAGGTGTTCTTTAAGGCAGTCCAGAAGTCCGGGTCTTTCAGGAGTTTTAGGTAATTTAAAAGCCCTACCCATTCAGCTTTTCCCGAGAGAACGGAGTATTTGGTGAAGCTCAGGATAAAGGAATAGACCAGAGGGAAGAGCCAGAATAAAAGCAAAATTATTATCCAGGGGAGAAGGAAAAGGATGGTGTTTTTTGGTTTGGGCATGAAGAGATATTTATTTTGTTGTAGTGCGAGGCCTTCGAGGTCTTGAGACATACAACCCCGCCAGGACTACAATTTATTCGGTGGAACAGGCATCTTGCCTGTTCATTTCAGGACAGGACAATGTTCTGTCCCTACAGCAACACTGCTCCCGCTTACTTCGGGACACAAAGGATCGCACTACGGATACCTCATTTTAATATCTTGTCAATCTCCAATTTCGCTTCATCTAAAGCCTGCGAGGGAGTTTTCTTATCATACATTACTTCCTCCACTGCCTTCTCGATTATCTCCTCTATATAGACCCATTGAGGATGGGCAGGCGAGGTCCGGGCATATTTTAACTGTTCCTGAAAGACTAAAAGGTTTTTGTTATCCTGATAATAGGGATCAAGCTCCATCTCTCTGGCTGAGGGCATAGCCGTGCCCACGGATTTGCAGAATTTGAGAGAATTCTCCGGCTTGATCAAATGGTTTATGAATTTTAAAGCAGCGTCTTTGTTTCTGGTTTTTTTGCTTATGACCAGAAACTCTCCTCCAGCAAAAGATGCAGGAGTTCCATTTTCCGGAGCGGGTATAAGACAGACTCCAAATTCCAGCTCTGGCAGGTTTTTCTGGATATCGTGCAGAAGCCAGCCACCGGAGATGACAAAACCAATTTTTCCCTGTTTGAAGCCCTCATCCAGCATTCTCTGAGTGTCGATTATTCCCTGGTCGATCAATTTTTTATAATACTTTAAAGACTCCACACCACGGGCTGAATTTATCTCCGAGCTTTTTTGATCTTCTGCTATGATTTTACCTCCCTTTCCCCAGAAGAAGGGCAAAAATTTCTTATATAACCTGTGCCTTTCGGCTGAGTTTGCACCAAAACCATAAGCCCGGGGTTTAAGCTGGTTTATCTTCTGGCTATAATTTAAAAGCTCTTCCCAGGTAGATGGAGGTTTTTCCGGGTCTAAGTTAGCTTTCTGCATCAGCTTTTTGTTATAGAATAAAACGCGGGTATCCAGTATCCAGGGGAATCCATAGACCTTATCCTGATAGAGTGCGGGTTCCCACATCAAATAATCATCCTGGATTTTTTCAGCCTCATCAGTTACATCCAGGAGAACACCCTGAGAAGAGAACTCGGGCACCCAGTCCGAACCTAATTCGATTATGTCCGGAGCAGTGCCGGAGGAAAAAGCAACTACTATCTTCTCATGCCCTTCCGACCAGGTCAGATCAGTTAAATTGATACTTATTCCAGGATTTTCTTTTTCGAAATCGTCAATTATCTCCGAGAGCGTGGATTTTGCTTCAGGGTCGGTCCAGAACTGGTAGAACTCCAGAACTGTCTCTCCCTGTTTTTGCTTAGTGCAGGAGAATAAAAGGAACGGGAAAAATATAAAGATAAAAAATGTTTTTCTCAAACCTCCTCCTTTTTCTGGTAATTAAGCTCCACAATAAGGTTTGTCAAGGGTTAATCTTTTCAGGAAGTGTATTCAGATGGGTGCTATCTCCCTTTATCCCTTCCTTCAAGGGAGAGAGATTTTGGAGTCGCGTAGGGGTGGAACTTGTTGAGCTTTGCGAAATCCCGCCAGTGGCGTGGGTCTCCACCCAAATCCTCAGGGCGGAGTTCAACTCCGCCCCTACGCGGGATTATTCCCCTCTCCCTTTGAGGGAGAGGGTCAGGGTGAGGGAAAAAGAAAATCAGTAACCCCGCCTTGCCCTCAAGGCGGGAGTGAAGACTATAGTTGCCCAATTCATGGGGCATTTTGGCTGATGTTATCTTTTAGTAATGCGAGGCTTTCAGCCTCGCCGAAGCGACCCTTAAAGGGTCGCACTACAAACAAAATCTTGGACAGAACGGGGTTCTGTCCCTACGGAAAAAGAACAGGCAGGATGCCTGTTCTACCAAATTAATGCTTCCCTGCAAAGGTTTTCTGTTTTTACTTGACAAGATATTTTTATTCCCTACTTTACTTATAAATTTTATAAGGGAGGATTATCTGAAGGGGAAAACCCTGCATTTTGTTTTCGTTCTATGTTTTATCACAGTTTTTAATTCCACAGCATGGGCACAGGATAAAGCCGGGTGGTTCGATCCTCAAAAAACTAATATTTTAATCGGGATATTGATTACCCTGGTACTGGTTTTCGGATATACCATTTATGGAAAGAAAAAGGGAGAGTTGAAGATTCGTCCCATTCCGGGACTGGAGGCTCTGGATGAGGCTGTAGGCAGAGCAACCGAGATGGGGAAACCGATTCTTTTTACCTCCGGTCTGGGTAAGATGGAACGGGTGGCAACTATGGCTTCGATGAATATACTGGGAAGCGTGGCGGAGAGGGTGGCAGAATACAATACCCCGATTATCATCCCCAACTACGACCCGGTGGTTACCACGGTTGCCCAGGAGGTGGTCAAAGAAAGCTTTACCCGTGCAGGGCACCCGGAGAGTTATAAAAAAGAGAATATCTACTTTGTGACCCAGAGCCAGTTCGGATATGTGGCAGCAGTGGATGGCATAATGATGAGAGAAAAGCCGGCTACTAATCTTCTGTTAGGCACATTCGAGGCAGAATCCTTGATCCTGGCAGAGACCGGTAATTCCATCGGTGCACTGCAGATCGCAGGAACGGATTCCACCATTCAGCTTTCTTTTTTCATCGTAGCCTGTGATTATACCTTGATCGGAGAAGAGCTTTTTGCTGCCAGCGGATATCTGACCAAGGACCCTCTGGTTTTAGGAAGTATCAGGGGGCAGGACATCTTGAAATTAATTATTGCTTTGTTGGTGATTGCCGGGGGTATTTTTTCCACCTTCGGGTCGCACTTCGTAACCGGATTATTTGGATAAAGGTTAGAAGATGCAGAGAAAGATACCGGTATTGGTAGGTTTTGTCTTCGGCTTATTTATGCTGGTTCAGTTCTTCATCCCCCATCCTTTTTTCTCCAGAGGTTATCAAAATGTTTTAGACTGGATGCAGATCATCTATGTTTTCGCACTTCTGGTGGGAGCTTTGAGTTTCATAATTATTCATCTGGAAAAAATATCTAAAAAACAAAAAGGATGGGGTTATAATGCAATTGCTATTTCTGGACTTCTGCTGATGGTTTTCTTCGGTTTTTATAAGGGAATGCATAAAGGCTCGCCCTTTTTATGGATATTCGATAACCTGCAGGTGCCTATGCAGTCCACTATGTTTTCGCTTTTAGCATTTTTTGTCGCCTCAGCAGCCTACAGAGGTTTCAGGGCAAGGAATCTACAGGCAACAATTCTTCTTTTAGCAGGACTTTTAGTCATAATTGGCAGGGTTCCCTTAGGGGAGATGATTCATTCATCTATACCGGATACTGCCACCTGGGTTTTAAATGTTCCCAGTATGGCAGCCAGAAGAGGAATTTTGATCGGCATAGGATTAGGCACGATTGCCACAGCTTTAAGGGTAATCGTGGGAATTGAGAGGACTTATCTGGGGAAAGGTTAAGAGTAAGGGCAGACCTAAGGTATCTGCCCTGAATTGGCTCGTTGTTAGATAGTTATCTTTTCGTAGTGCGAGGCTTTCAGCCTCGCCTAAGCGACCCTAAAAGGGTCGCACTACAAACGAAATCTTGGACAGAACAGTGTTCTGTCCCTACAGAGTTCTCTCTCCCCTTGTGGAAGAGGGACAGGGTGAGGGGATAAAAAAAATAATTTCACCCTCTCCTAACCTCTCCCGTCAAGGGAGAGGAAATAAAAAATGAACAGGCAGGATGCCTGTTCTACCAGGAAGTAAAGAAAGATGAGATTTAATCTCGACCGGAAAATAATTTTCGTGCTGATAGCCCTGGCAGTGGCTTTGCCCCTGATATTCAAATTGGGTCTACCCAACAGGGTGACACCTGAGGTGAAAAACGTTTTTGAGAAGATAAATGTATTGGAAGATAGTTCAGTGGTTTTGATTTCCTTTGATTTTGAAGCTTCGTCTTTTCCGGAAGTTCAGCCTCTGGCGGATGTTATTCTGCAGCATTCTTTTTCCAGAGGTCTTAGAGTAATCGGGATCTCACTTTTAGCAGAAGGTACTGCTCTGGGTGAAGAGTTGTTAAAAAAAAATGCCTCAGACTACAATAAGACCTATGGTAAAGATTACGTTTTCCTGGGTTTCAGACCTCAGGTGACTGCTACGATTTTAGGACTGGGTGAGGATTTTCAAAAGGTTTTCCCAGAGGATTATTATGGGAACTCAATTTCCGGATTAGAATTGACCAGGGGTATAAAAAATTATGATGAAATAGTGCTTCTGGTCTCGGTGGCAGATGGGGACCTGCCCTTGTACTGGGTGAACTTCGCAGTGGCAGGGTATGAAAAAGATTTAGCAGTTCTGTCCACTGCGGTTATGGCAACCAGTTTTTATCCTTTTTTGAACTCCGGGCAGATCAAAGGTCTGGTCAGCGGTTTAAAAGGTGCGGCGGAATATGAGATTCTACTGGATAAACCGGGTATGGGCTCAAAGGGTATGGATGCCCAGTCTATGGCGCATCTGTTGATTGTTATCCTGGTGATTTTGGGGAATATTGGTTACTGGTTGGAAAAA
>JAOUFL010000137.1 GCA_029858245.1 Candidatus Zixiibacteriota bacterium | reverse complement strand
TGGTGTTATCGACAGTACGGGCGGACCTTTTGGAGCACATGTGACAAACAACGAGACACAGATGTATCCGGATAGAGGTTATGATGATGATTCGCTGTACTACTTTATGTCCACCCCGGGCTATTCCATACAGCAGGATTCTGCCCAGGATATGAACATCATAATGAGCTTTGTGGAGGTACCGGATCCGACCCCGACAACGGTGGTGGAGCTGAGGTATGCTCTGCTGGTATCGGATAAGGGAGAAGACAGCCTGAAGTATATTGCCAATAAGATGAAGAATGCCATGGCAGGAGATGCGAACGGAAACGGAGAGGTAACAGTATCGGATGTGGTCTATCTGATCAACGCCCTGTTCAAGGGTGGACCAGCACCCTGGAAGGCATATGCTGATACGAATGGAGACGGCGCTATAGGGGTATCGGATGTGGTCTACCTGATCAATGCTTTGTTCAAGGGCGGACCCAAGTCCAAGCTTATCTGGTGTCAGCAAAGACCCTGGCTTAACTGGCCTGAATAATCTGCTCTCCGGCTAGCAGAAGAAATTTTGAAACAAAAACGCCTGTTATAAAAACAGGCGTTTTTTAAAGAGAGATAGTTTATGTTAAAAAATATGACTAAACAAATTTTAATCCCAAAGAAACACTTGACAAAGCCTTTTATAACTGTTATTATAAAAATATAAATATATCACATTTTTCAGGCAAGAGGATTAACCCTTATACCCTCGAAACATTCTTCTATATATTCACTTTTAGCCTGCACTTTTTTAAGGTCGATTTTGCCTGAGTGGAAAAAAAGTTAAAAAAATAAAGGAGGTCAAGATGAACTCCAAAATATTTTGTTCAGCAAAGCAGTTGCTTGTTTTAGCTATCTTATTCATCCTTGTTGGTTTTTTATCATCATCCATCATCCGAGCAAGTAATGATCAGGCACTTAAACCTCAAGATAAAGTGTCCGCTATATCATCTTTAGATACAATAACTTGCGGCGATGTTAATGGGATCGAAGTTCCACCTTACGGAAAGATAACCCTTGCTGATGCAGTTTATCTCTGGAACTTTCTCTTTAGAGGTGGACCTGCACCAGTACCGGACACGTGCGTGGGCGATGTAAATGGAATTGGAGGAGTAAGCGTTCAGGACTGGATGGTAATACCCAAATACCTGTATAAAGACTGTGACCCACCTGCTGATACCTGCTGTAATTCTGGTATGATGAAAGAACAACCAGGTACTGACATCTTAAACAGTATGATGACTGCTGATACTAATATAATGATGGTTGAGAATACCACTGCCCGACCTGGCAAGCAGGGTCATGAGATTAATGTTTCTGGCTCCTGGAATTCAGAGTTAGGGGCATATGGTGTGGTAATGCTTTTCGATACAAGCAAGATCGATATTGTCGAGGTCTCCACTGAGGGAACTAAAGGTGAAAACGGCCTGGTTATTTCCAATTATTTAGGAAATTATTCACCCCTGAAAGTTGCTGTTCATATGGACAGTCTTATGCCTCCAGATTCTGGTGTACTATTTAAAGTAATTGTCAATGTAAAGGAAACCGCACCACTGGGTGAGACAGACCTGATTTTAATAAACCAGGCAGGAGAGCCGCCTTTAATGAACGTTTACTCACTCTCCAACGGTATGGTCGATATACTTCCAGAATTAGTCAACGGAACCCTGACCATAGGAGCGATTTGTGGAGATTTTAATGGAGATGGTGAGGTAACTGCTTCTGATATAATATATGTAATCAATTTTCTCTTCAAGGGTGGTTTTTTACCTTTATGTGCACCAGCACCCTACCTTGCCTGCGGGGATGTCAATTCAGACGGTGATGTTACAGTAAGCGATGTGGTCTATTTAATCAATCATCTTTTTAAAGGTGGGCCCGAGCCTGATTGTCCTCCTGCTGGATTTCTGACTTATTACTCCGATTGCAAATCCTTAATCCGGAAGAACATCATAGACAGCATCGGACCAGATCAGGATTGTATAGAGTATCAATATGATGGTGAAGGTATTCTTGAGATTAATCATATCAATGCAGGATTTAATTGCTGCCCGCATGAGCTGGCAGCCAGCATAACTGTCAACGAAAATGTAATCAACATAGAGGAGAATGAAAATCTGGAAGGTGCCGGATGTCACTGTCTCTGTCTATTTGATTTAGACCTGAAAATTCTAAACCTGGATCCCGGAGAATATACCATAAGAGTGATAGAACCTTATCTGTGCTCTGAGGATGAATTGCTGGAGTTTAATATCAGCCTTTCTTCTTCACCCTCCTCGGGCAGTTACTGTGCCAAAAGAAGTTGTTATCCCTGGGGAATTCTAAAGTGATTTGGGCTATTTATTTTTTATCTTCCTATAAAATCTTAAGGGCAGACCTCTCAGTCTGCCCTTACTTATCATATAACCAGCGAAAGGAGTAAAAACAGCTTATTTCTTTTCTTTGGATTCTTCAATCTCTTTCTTTAATCTTTCCAGCTCCTTACTTAATCTTTTCAGTTCTTTTTTTACGTTATCCAGCGATTGATTTAGAATTTGCTCCAGTTCTTTCTCATATATCTCCTGGGATTTCTCGTATGCCCCCTTGTACATCAGTTCTATCTCGGGTAAATTTTCATCTGAAAATTCATCGAGTTCTTTAACTTCAGGAGGGATGTTTATCGCTTCCTGTTGTGAATAAATCGAGCCAGCGCTTCCTAATTTCACAGCTAATAACTTTTCTTTTCCTTCCCGCAAAATCCTTAAATTAACCATTTCACCAGGAAGACTGCTGCCTATCAGCTTCCTGAAATGGTCAGAATCTTTAACCTCATCCTGATTGAATCCGATTACAGCATCCTCGTCTTTCAACCCGGCTTTGTCAGCTGGAGTTCCTTCCACCACATCTACTATAAGAACTCCTTCCTGATCAACAAAATCTTCCAGATACACGCCCAGATATCCTTTGGCAATGCTTTTTCCATGCTTTATTATCCAGTCTGCCTTTTTATGAACCAGGTTTATAGGAATGGCTAAGGAGATTCCAGAAGAAGGAATTTCAATGGGGGTTGGAGGAAAAGCGAAATACTGTTTGCTTTTTTCTTCATATAACTTGATAGAGTTTAAATAGGATGTCTCGGAAAGTTTGGCAGAAACCAGACCTATTACCTCTCCCCGGATATTCAGAACCGGACCACCGCTGTTACCGGGACTAACATTTACGTTCATCTGGATGGTGCTGTCCCTGGTAATCCCATTTACTATCCCGAAGGAAACCGCAGTCGGAATCCCGTATGAATTCCCTACTACGGTAACCCAGGAGCCCTCTTTCACCTTATCCGAGTTCCCAAACCTGGCTTTTTTTAATCCGTCTGCATCGACTTTTAAAACCGCCAGATTTGTCTGATTATCGGTTCCCACTAATTTCGCCTTGTATTCTTTACGATTAAAAAGCCTGACCTTGAAGTTCTCCATCCCGCCTACTACGCTGGAGGAAGTAAGGATAAGCCCATCTGCAGAATATATTACCCCTGAACCCACAAAAGAGGTGATAGATGAGACCTTTTTACCCTTTGAAGTATAGATTTCCGCTTCGATCGTTACCAGTGAGGGTTTAACCGATTCCACCAGCTGGGTGATATTCTGCTCCAGGGATTCCAGAACACCCTGTGCCCGGGAGGAGTTCACCATTATTGTAGAATGATCTCCAGAATAGCTGAAGAAAAAATTAAAAAGAATCAAGGCGGATAAACTAAACAGGATTTTTATTCTCATATAAACCTCCTTAAATTAAAATCAGTAGCTTTTATCTTTCCTCGCTGAAATAGTCGCTACTGCAGGCAAAACATAAGCTTCATTTATCTGTTTATCATCTACAGGTCTATAGCTAACACTATTCATCACATAATTGTTAAGTCTATTATTGATAACCCTGCTGTCAGGTAATCTCTGTAAATCCGAGTGTCTGAGATTATCCATAACGAAAAAAGCCCTTTGTTTTTCACCACCGACTTTTACAAAATTAACCGGAGCTTCTTTCTGCACATTAACATTTGGGGGAAATTTTTCAACCGGTAAAGTATCCTCTCTGCTTTCCTCTATTGGGGCATCTATTCTGGCTAAACCGGTTCCTTCTGGAGTAAAGTCGGTTTTCGATTTATGAAGCCCTCCTTTAAAAAGTAAAAATAAAGCTAAGGTGGCTACAGGTATTAAAGCCCATTTTAGAGAGGGAAAAATCGTTACCAGTGGCTTATTTTTTATTTCTGCAGGAGTATATAACAATCCCCCTATTTTGCCTTCGAGCTTTCTTTCAAAATCAGCTGAAGGTTTAAGCTCCTCCAGGTTCTGAACAGCATGGTTCAGCGCTTTATAGACTTGTGCTTCTCTGGCACACTCCGCACATACCTCTATATGCCGGGATACTGTCTCTTCTTCTTTTTTTGTTAGTTCGCCTCTATAGTACTGAGAGAGATAGTGGCGAATCTTTCGACAATTCATAACATTCCTCCATCATTGGACTCAGTTTCTTCTTTAAAACCCTCCTGGCACGGTTAACTCTGGATTTAACTGTCCCCAAAGGGATACTTAAAGCCAGTGCTATTTCCTCATAGCTGAGCTGATTAACGTCTCTCAAAACAAATACCTTTTTATACTTCACAGGAAGGGAATTCATGGCTTTTTCCAAAATCGAGCTAAGACGGTTTTTGTTCCCGAAATTTTCCGAATCGAGATCCGGATGATTAAACAGGATATCCAGACTAAAAAATTTAACTTTTCTTCTCCTCTTATACTCGTTCCTGCATAAATTCAAAGCTATAGTATAAATCCAGGTGGAGAAAGAATAATTAAAATCATACTTTTCTCTTTCACGATACACTCTCAAAAAAGTCTCCTGCAAAATATCCTCAGCCTCCTCCCTGCTGCCCAACATCCGGTAAAGCAGGTTGAATAGCTTCACCTTGTACTGTTGAACCAGCAGATTGAATCCTTCTACCTCACCCCTCAAAAACCTTTCCATCAATTCCCGGTCCGAAAATCCTGCCTGAACCTGAGACCCGCTTTGGTCCATCTAAGGAACCTCTCCTCTTTTAATAGGTTATACAATTAAATATACTCTAAAGTTCCCAGATTTGTTTTATTTAATTTCAGGAAACAGGGTAAGGATTTAGCCTTGCATTTGCAACCCTGAAAGGAACCATTGAAAAAGTTCTGGAGGTTGTCATTGCGACCCCACCTATGAGGGGGGAAGCAATCTGTCTTATGTGAATCAATGGATTAGGGATAGCTTCGTCATCCCGCTGTAGACGGGAATCCTCGCAATGACAAATATATCCACATGTAGATACCAAATGTAGGGACAGAACATTGTTCTGTTCTTAGAAAAAAGAGACGCATTCTTGCGTCTCTGCTTCTCTTGCGACCCTAAAGGGTCGCACTACGAAAGAAAAAAGAACCTCTAAAGGGTGCCTTTTAGCTTTTCATTTGCAACTCTGAAAGGGTACCACTGCGAAAGCAAAAAACTTAAAGTAAAACTTGAAGGTTTAATCCACGAATCCTTTTTATCCGATTCTTCCCCAGGGATAGCCTAAAATAACCAAAAGGAGTGCTACTATCATTAATAGGATCGAAGGCGGGATAATCAGCTTATAAATTCCGGAAAAAGAGGCTTTGAAATAATCTTTGGTTAAAACCAGGCACAGGTGAACCGGTGAAAGCAAAACTCCGGTGAAGCCAGCAGCATAGGCTAACATAGCATAACCATAGTTAACACCATCGGGCTTCAAAAAACTCAGAAGTATGGGATAGGATATCCCTATAAAGGCAGTGGTTACACCGGTTAAAGCCCCAACTGCAAACGGGACTATACTGATAACCAGTATCGGTGAAATACCCCAGGTTGACAAGGTCTGAGGGATAACTGTGACTGCCCCGGATACCTCGATTATCTTTTTGAAGATCATTATACCCAGGATCAACATAACTATTTCCCAGCTCACATTCTCGCGAATTATCTCATAGAGAGCTTTAAGTTTGACCCGGTTTAAAATGGAGAAAAAAGAAATACTCAAAATCAAAGCCCATAAGAGGTCTATGCTTAAAAAAAGGTTCAAAATCACAGCTAAAAGAACTGCCCAGATACTCTTCAGGAACAAAAACAGGTTTTCCTCTAACCTTTTTTTTGTTTTATTTTCCTCTTTCTCCACTTTGATTTTTCCGAAAAGGAAAAACATTCCTGCTCCCAGCATGGTCAGGCTCATTGGTACCTGAGCTAAGATTATTTTGCTCATAGGCACTTTTAAAATCACCGAGGCGATTATCACTCCCTGATAAAGGGGGAAGATAAATTCCATTATGTGTCTGAACCAGTGGTTGAACCCGGCTTTGATTTCCGGGGAGAGGTTTTTTCTTGAGCCGACTTCCTCTATCATAGGCGCAGACATCATCGCCCCTCCCGGCATGGGAAGTATCCCTATCAAGGCTGGTAGAAGCATTAATATAAACCTGATATCCTGAATTAAGTTTTCCAGAGAATCGGTTAAATCCTTCAAGCTCCGGGTATATTTAAGCAACCCACCAA
>JAOUFL010000136.1 GCA_029858245.1 Candidatus Zixiibacteriota bacterium | reverse complement strand
CGCATCCTCGTCTACAATCACAGCAGAATTTGCACCTAATTCCAGGGTAACTTTTTTAAGTCCTGCTTTCTCCCTGATTCTTCTGCCTACAGGAGGGCTTCCGGTAAAAGTGATCATAGATAACCTCTCATCTGAAACCAGCCAGTCCCCAACAGTCCCTCCGGGCCCGAAGATTATATTCAAACCCCCCGCAGGCAGTCCTGCCTCCTGCATTATTTCCCCCAATCTTATGGAGCTTAACGGGGTCAAAGATGCCGGCTTTAAAATAACCGAACAGCCGGCGGCAATAGCAGGAGCAACTTTATGCGCCACTAAGTTTAAAGGGAAATTGAATGGGGAAATTGCACCGATCACCCCAACTGGAAACCTTAAGAAAAATCCCACCCTATTCTCCCCTCCGACTGCAGCATCCAGGGGAACAGTATGTCCTGAAATATCCTTTACCTCCTCCGAGGCAAACTTGAAGGTCTGGGCTGACCTTTCCACTTCCAAAAGAGAGTGTTTCCAGGCTTTACCGGCTTCCACACAGATTATGCGGCTAAGCTCTTCTTTGTTTTCCTCCAGAAGCTCTGAGGTTTTCTGTAAAATCCTTGCTCTGGAGTAAGCCGGAAGTGAAGATACCTTATTGAACCCATCCAGTGAAGCGTTAACTGCTTTCTCAAACTCATCCTTATTCGTCTCCGGGACCTTGCCTATAATCCCCTGGTTATATTTATTCTTCACTTCGAAAAAATTTTCTCCGGAGATCCACTTCTCCCCGATTAGCATCCTGTATTCTTTAAACATTTTTACCTCTTTAATTCTCTGATATCAGATCTTTTAATGTTTTTATCAATATAACTATCTTTTTTTTACGGTCAAGGAGTAAACTTTTCAGCTTGACTTAAACCCTTGTTACCGCTATTTTCTTCAAGAATTTGTATGCAAAGGTCAAAGGAGATAGAAAATGCCAGAAAGGGAAAGATTAGCCATAATCGGGGGTGGACCAGCCGGATACGTGGGAGCAGTCAGGGCAGCTCAATTAGGGGCTGAGGTTACTTTAATCGAGAAAAAAGAGGTCGGCGGCACCTGCCTGAATGAGGGGTGCATACCCACAAAGACTTTAACTTCAACTGCCCATCTGTATCGCCTGATTAAAAAATCCGGTAACATCGGCATAGAAGCAGGATACCCCGCATTAAACTGGGAACAGGTAATGAGAAGAAAAGAACAGGTGGTAAGAAGGCTGGTAAACGGTGTCAAATATCTTTTAAAGGAGAGAAAGGTAGCTTTAATCCAGGGAACAGCCTCATTTCTGGACGAGAAAACCCTTTTGATAAATAAAAAGGATGGGGGAATAGAAAAACTTCAAGCGGATAAAATCCTTATCTCCACAGGCTCAGTGCCAGTCGCTCTCCCGGTTATGGGTGCGGATTTAGATGGCGTGGTTGACAGCTCCCAGGCTCTATCTTTTGAACAGGTCCCCTCGACCCTGTTGATTGTGGGGGGAGGATATATCGGTTGTGAATTTGCCTCCATCTATCATTCCTTTGGTGCTGAGGTGACTATTGTGGAGATGCTTACACAAATACTTCCTGGCGAAGATGAGGAGATTATCTCGACCTTGAGAAGAAAGATGGAAAAGGAAGGAATAAAAATTTATACCGAGTCTAAAGTAAGCGGGATTTTCCACCAGGAGGGGGAGATTAAAAAAGTAAAAGTCCTGACCCCAAAAGGGGAGCTGGAAATCCTGTCTGAAAAAGTCCTGACCTGCGTGGGAAGAAAACCCTATACGGATACATTGAATTTAAAAAGTATGGGGATAACCCAGGATGACGGAAAAATAAAAGTGGATGAACATATGCGAACTAACCTGCAGCACATATATTCGGCCGGGGATTGCCTTGGTGGTTATCTTCTGGCTCACGTAGCCTCAATGGAGGCAGAATGTGCAGTTGAAAATATGCTGGGCGGTAATCTGAAAATGGATTATACTGCCGTACCCAGATGCATCTTCACCTATCCGGAGATAGGCGGGGTGGGTCTAACCGAAAAAGAAGCTCTGGAAAAAGGTTTCAAAATAAAGATAGGCAGATTTCCATTTACAGCCAACGGAAGAGCCTTAGCCGAGGATGAGACAGAGGGAATGGTAAAAATAATTGCCGAGGATAAATCGGATAAATTATTAGGTGCTATTATCCTGGGTAATCGAGCTACAGACCTGATAGCTGAGCTTACTTTGGGTATCGGGATGGGAATAAAACTAAAAGAGCTGATTGAAACCATTCACGCTCATCCTACCTTAGCCGAGGCGATCAGGGAAAGCGCTTTGAAAACAGCAGGAAGACCACTGCATATATTATAGAGCAGACCTATTTGTCTGCCTTAAATATATAATGCATCCCTTTGGATGTACTCTTTAGAGCTGAATTAAAAAAGCCAGGCAAAACCTGGCTTTATATTTTAATCTACCAATTACTTGAATTAAACTACCTTTACATCTTATGGCATTCTTTCATCTTTTCCTTCTGCTCCGGAGTTAAAATCTCCTTTGCCTTACTAAAGGCTTGAAGATGTGATATCTTCATATCGGTTTTCAGCTTTTCTACAGTTCTCATCTTGGGTTCAATCTCCTTTAAACTGGCATTGTCATTATCCATAAGGTCTTTAAGTTCTAATTTAGCTATCTGCAGGTCAGCTTCCATCTTGAACTTGCTCTTGAGGAAGTCCATCTTGATACCTTTTAGCATCTCAACCTGTTGATCCGTCAATTCCAGTTTATCCTTACAGCAGAGGAAAAACTCCATTTTGCAGCAACCCATCTTCTCCTCTTCTCCCATCATTCCGCACATCTTCATCCCCATTTCCTTACCCATCATACACCAGCCCATCTTTTGCATCATCTCTTCCTCACCAGGCATGCATTTCTGAGGAGACATTTTCTCCTCACTCATCATTTTCATCTGATGCTGACAGACCTTACCCTTTTCCATCTGGGCAAATGAGAGGGAAAAACCAAGCAGAACGAAAAGAAAAGTCAAGCTTATCATCAGACTAACCTTCTTCATATTTCACCTCCTTTAATAATCATCAGGTTTAAACAATAATACGTGAGCAGGTTTATATCAATTGAAAGAATCTCTTAAAAAATCTGTTTTTTTAAGATCCCTATTGACGGATTACAAAAATTATACCGATAACAGGAAAGACTCCGGAGTATGTATTAATAAAGGACATAAGCACAATCATCTCTTTTTAGTTAATTTCTCTTGACTCTGTCGAAATCTTTATTAAATTTATTCGTCAAACGGAGCATAAATGGCTAAAGAGAAACAAAAAACTAAAGCGGTTAAGCCAAAAGAAAAAGGTCCTTTACCCTTTACCCGAAGAAACTGGACCTGGATGGGTATAGGAATTCTGGTGATAATCATCGGTTTTGTTGCACTAAGTATGGGATCTACAACTCTGGCACCCATACTTCTGGTACTGGGATATTGTGTAATCATACCTATCTCGATTCTGCTGGGAGAAAAGAAAAAGGAGGAGAAGCCTCCTAAAACTGAGGAACTGGAAAGAAAAGAAGGATTAAAGGTTTAAGAGTTTATAGGTTTTTGGAGATAACCTCTTAAACTTCTAAACTATAAACTGTTATATTGCCGGGCGGTTAGCTCAGCTGGTTTAGAGCGTCTGCCTTACACGCAGAAGGTCACTGGTTCGATCCCAGTACCGCCCAGTTTAAAAGAAGTGATAGAGTGATTAAGTGAAAAAGTGATTAGTACAACAATCACTCCATCGCTAATCACTTAATCACTGTAGTTAACCGGGGTCGTAGTTCAGTTTGGTTAGAACGTCTGCCTGTCACGCAGAAGGTCGCGAGTTCGAGTCTCGTCGGCCCCGTTTTTTTCGTAAGCCATTAACCTGCTTATTCTTATAAGGCATAGCCGACCTAGCGGGTATCTAATCAACTATTTTAAACTGCCTGTCTAAGCCTTTATTATCATTTTGCTTTTTAAGGAGATATATTATGAACCTGTTCAACTTAAAAAAACTTGATTCCCCTAGTAATATAACTAACTTAAAAAGTGAAACAGCTATTGAAAGTAGATCAGAATTCTTGTGAATAATAGAGAAAAAGAAATCTTGATTGTAATCCCCCAGGCAAAAGCGATAACAATATTCATATCATCTATAATTCTTTTTATTGTTGCCTTGCTTCTATGGAAACATCAGTAACTTGAAAATAGTATTTTAATACAATGTAATTGGTTTTTTGAAAATGAAATATATCTTCATTTTTTCCAATTCATTTCCCGTTATGGAATGGGTATAATTTCCATGTTATTTAGTATATTGATATTTTTATCATTTCAAAAAAAGCAATTAGAACACAACTCAGTGTTATTTATGTTTATTATATTTTCTTTTGCACTTGGCAGCATAGCTGGCGATTTAATGAAGGAAATGGTAGAAAGAGCAAGGCCTGCGTCAGAATTGGCAGGAGTACTTTCGCAGACTGAAATTTCAGGTACATCTTCTTTTCCCTCAGGGCACGCTGCAAAAAGTATGGGCTTGGCTCTGCCATTCGTAATAATGGCTTCAAATAAGGATGTTATTACCAAAATATTCAAGGTTATCGTACTTCTACTTGCAACTCTGGTTTGTTGTTCGAGAATTGCGCTCCAGAAGCACTATTTAAGCGATGTTTTAGCCGGTATTTCTGTTGCCTTGTTTTTTATAGTGATAGCCGTATCGATTGCAAATAATATTTATAAACGAAGAAATATGAACGAATCGAAACTCGCAAAACTGAATAAAAAGCTTGGGTTTGTATTTATAGGTTTAGCATTCTTTTTAATTTATATTTAAAGGTATAGTTGTTGTAATATCAATTAAATACTATAATCCTTATCTTCATCTTTAAGTTTAAAACTCTTTTTACCCGGATACTCATGACACCTTATAACTTATTATCTTCCAGCGAGTTCCTTTGATATTAGCATAGTGCAATTGTAAATGATATAAAGCAGTGACGTACATGTGTTTGAGAATCATGATGATGTCAGCGCAGAGTCACTATAGATACTCAATCAGCAGAAACGCCAAAAAAGGAGAAACTGAAATGACAAAACTCTTGAATTACGGCCTTATAACACTTATTATTCTGCTGTTGATTGGAGGATGTAGCACTATGTCTCAGAAGGTAGATCCCATAGCCGAAAAGGCCAAGATCGAACAAGTAATAAAGAACTCAATCAGATGGGCGCTGACTAAGGATACGGTCATGTCCTACAGTTGCTTTGCTTTGGATTCCTCGCTGTTCTGGTTCTCTCCTGACAATGCGGGAACGATTTCCGGCGCGGAGTCATTCAAGAGTTTAACGGAGCAGATATTCATGAACCCTGCTTTCAAAGCCGTCAGTTCGGAATTCAAGGATTTGCGGATCAATCTCTCCAACTCCGGGGACTGTGCTTGGTGGTCATGTTACCTTGATGATTTCAATGAATGGAACGGCCAGCCTGCGAACTGGACAAATGTTCGCTGGACCGGTGTGTTGGAGAAGATCGACGGCGCTTGGAAAATTCGGCAGATGCACTTTTCTCACGCACTGGAGGATTTCCAGAAGAAATCCGAGCCGTAGGACGGCTCAAACACAAAGAGATGAGCCGCTTAACAGCAGCGAGCTTTATGATGAGTCGCTGGATAGCCTGACCCTGGCCGATGTTTACTAGGTTTCCACTAAAACCATCGAAGAGATAAAGCCGAAGAAACATGCAAATAAGAAATGAAAGGAGAAATGTTATGAAGGCAATTAACTTAATCGAAAAGCATAAACTATTTACCAAACAGTGGCATCCTCATCTGATTGCAGAAGGTAGCAACTTGCAGGTTTATCTATCCAAAATCCAAGGTGATTTTGTTATGCACGCGCATGATAACGGCGACGAACTGTTCTATGTTCTAAAAGGGAAGATGGAAATGCAATTTAAAGACCGTGTTGTTCCTGTTAACGAAGGAGAAATAATTCTCGTACAGAAAGGAGTCGAGCACTGTCCACGAACCGCCCCGGATGAAGAAGTTCATTTACTGGTTGTTGAGCTGGTTGGAACCACTCATACAGGAAATGTCCAACATGAGAGAACAGTCGAGAAGTTCACAAGAATTTAGCTTAAATGACAAACGATTTCGAAATCTGTATCAGTACTGTAAATGAGCTAAGTCCGCGAATCGCTGGCTTTATCCGACGCGCACACGATCGCGAGTTCGGCGATGATTCGATGATCTATGCTATTCCGGAATGGTACATGCTCGGCTATTTACGCGGTCTGCCAATAACCCAGATAGGCATATTACAACGAACTATTACTATCAATAAAGAACCTCTTCTTATAGCGGGAGTGGGTTTTTTGATAACCGAGCCGGAATATCGCGGTCGAGGTTTCGCCACCGTTGTAATGAAGGAAGCAGTATCATTTGTCAGGGACAAGCTCGAATTACCGTTTAGCTTATTGACGTGCAAACCAAGACTTGAACCCCTTTACTCTAGGATGGGGTGGCGAACCGTTAACGAACCAAACGTTTTTGTCCAGCCTACCGGCAATAGGAGTTGCGGTGGTTTAATTA
>JAOUFL010000134.1 GCA_029858245.1 Candidatus Zixiibacteriota bacterium | reverse complement strand
CAGAGGGCTTTTTACGCATTTTTTCTCTCTGGTCTACCAGTATGGTTACATTGGCAGTCATTCCCGGTTTTAACAGGAGATCAGGGTTTGATACTTCTATGATCACATCATAAGAAACCACATTCTGCACGATTTCAGGGGCAAGTCTTATCTGTTTTACAGTTCCCCTAAAAGACTGATCTGGATAGGCATCCACTGTAAAAATTACATCCTGCCCCTCTTTTATTTTCCCGATATCCGCCTCGTCTATACTTGCATTAACCTGCATGCGGGTTAAATCCTGAGCAATAGTGAAAAGAGTGGGGGCCGAAAGACTGGCGGCTACGGTTTGACCAACATCTACATTTCTGGAAATCACCACACCATCAATCGGAGAAAGTATGGTGGCATAATCCAGGTTGGTCTTTGCCCGCTCCAAAGTAGCCTCGGCTGATTTTTGTTGGGACAAAGCCAGCTCATAGTTGGTAAGGGCAATATCTTTCTCAGATTCAGATATCATATTCTTCTCAAATAAAGATAGTGCCCGCTCTTTTTCTTTCCTGGATAAATTGGCTGAGGCTACTGCTTTTTCTAAATCTGCCTGAGACTGAGAGACCTGAGCTTTAAGAAAAGTTGGATCTAATTGAGCGATGAGCTGCCCTTTTTTCACCCGGGAATTGAAATCCGCATACAGTGCTGAGATAGTTCCAGAGACCTGACTACCAACCTGTACCGTGGTAACTGCCTCGAGTGTACCGGTGGCTGTTACAATAATCGAAATATCCCCTCTCTGGACTTCAGCAGTTATATATTTTGCCTCTGACTTTTTACCTTTTCCCCTGAAAAAAACCAAAGCCAATATTACCAGAACTAAAACAGGGATTAAAATAAAAACTTTCTTCATAAGATTTCCTTTCTCTTCTTTATGCTCAAAAATGGGGATTCAGATAATAATCTTTTTCCAAACCATGTCGCAATAAACTGTTAATTATAAATTTGACACATATCAACTACCAATGGTTTAATTATAATACGCAGGGTTCTATGCATAATTTAATCCATAAAAATTCAAGGAGCTGGATTCTTACTTCCTTCTTTTTACCTTGTAAAACAAGATTATTCCCGCTATTAGAACAAAAGAGCCGAAAAGAAAAGTTATTCTTAATCCAAACCTTATGGCAATAATACCGATACATATCCCGGCTAAGACCTCTCCTGTGGAATTGATAAGATTTATGAATGAAAGCAAGGTTGCTCTTCTATGGGAGGGAATGGATTTATTATACAAGTCTAACAAGACGGGCTCTTTGAATCCCTGAAATGTTTGTAAGGCTATGAAAAGCATTATGGCTAAAAAAGGATTGGTACTTAAGCCGATAATAATAAGGGAGATTATGAATCCGGTCTGAAGTAGGAGCACAAAATCAGCTTCTGATTTGAATTTTGATGATAGTTTCAAGACCAGATTCAAAGATAATATCAGAATTACAGAAGAGATGGCAACTATCCAGCCGAAATATTCCGGGTTTATCTTTAAACCTTCATAGAAATGAACCTGCCAGTATTGGCTTATGGTTTCATAAGAGAATTCGGAGAAAAGCCCTAAAATAATCAGGGCTAAAATTATCCTTTCGAGTTTTAAAAGTGAAAAGCTTTCCCTGATAGTTTTTCTTAATTGTTTAAAAGGTTTTATCTTTTGGGGGATACTGGTTGTCTCTGTACGGTATTCCTCAGGCATAAGGAAAAAGAGAAAGAAAAAGGATAAAAAAAAGATAAGTGTAAAAGGAACCCAGGTTAACTTGAGATTGAGAGAACCTAAGTATCCACCAGAGATAAGCCCCATTAGATTTCCTGCAGTTTTATATTTTGTGCCTGCTCCGAAAACGTTTTTTTGCTTATCGGTTTCATTATGATATTTCAGGGAATCGACTATCCAGGCATCCAGTGCTCCGGATTTGAAACTCTCCCCCAAGCCCACCAAAATCTCAGCCAGGATAAAACCAGAAAAAGAAGGCGAAAGAATGAAAATTAATCCTCCGAAGAAAAAAGAAAGGGATGAGAGGACAACAGAAAGCTTACGTCCGTATAAATCAGCCAGATAACCTGTAGGAAGCTCTGTTATTAAAATCGAGGCTTCAAATATGGAGGCTAAAAGGGCTATCCGAAAAAGATCGATTTGATAATGCCTGAAATACAAAACATAGATAGGGATGATTGAGCCAAAGGCTAAGCTGGTAAGGAACTGAATGAGATAATAGATTTTGATCTGAGATTTCATCTTTTATATTCCCCTCCTGCCAGGGGATAGGAGATTAAATTATCCCTCCCTTGATGGACGGTAATCCACCATAGGCGGAACGGCTCGCAGGGGAGGGATAAAGAGAGGGTTAAGCATGACCAGTAGGAATCTCTTCCTTATCATTCGTCACAGTGTCAGAGGCAATCATTTCGTATTGGCTAACATTTTGAGAACTGCGAGTCATCAGTTCAACGATGTATTTTGTTTGTTTGCGAAAATGAAGGTACATCGCCATCAGATTGACTACTTCTTCTATGGCGGATGGACGAACCAGCAATAGGATAAGGATGTTTCTCCAAAAGTAGTAAGCGGTTGACGGCCAGAACCCAAGCTGTTTGATCAGCCGGATTAACGCACGTATGGTGTTCAGTTTCTTGGAAAATGAGGGCTGGTGTTTTCTACTAACTTTCAACACCAGGCCCAGTCTCAGACATCTATTGAAGTATCTCCTCCCATTGTATACCTCTTTTAGTATGTACACAAAGTCGTCTATTATCTCTTGCCTGGGTCTTTGTGTGTCGAAATTAAGTCCACTGGTGGCCTGATCAATGTTATCCCGGTTGTCTGGATCCAACAGGTTTATATGTTCAGATAGCCGCTTTTCCTGTTTTAGTCTGTGAGCCAGCTGAGTACAAGGAAGTGCGTAAAGCAAACCTACCATGGCCATACATATCTTATTATGTTCGATAGAGTCGGCAATCAGTCTGGTTGTCTCACTGGTTTCATTATCAAATCCAACGATATAGCCACCATTAACAACCATTCCATAATTGTAGATTCTATGAAGATCATCGTAGAGCTTTCGATTGAGGTTTTGCATTTTTTGATTGGAAAGCAGTACCTCCTCACTCACCGATTCGAAGCCAATGAATACGTACCTGAAGTCCACATCTTGCATTAATCCAAGAAGATCCTCATCGTCTGCAAGATTGATAGACGCCTCCGTCGAGAAGAAAAATGGATAATTATATGCCTTAGACCATTTACTGAGGGCCCTGAGAGCCTGTTTTACTTTTCCTTTATGTCCTATGAAATTGTCATCTACAAAATCGATATGACCTCTATACCCAAGATCATAAAGCACACTAAGCTCCTTTACGATTTGCTGTGGTGTCTTGGTACGTGGCACCCTGCCGTAAAGCTCAATAATATCGCAGAACTCACAGTTATAGGGACAGCCACGGGAGAACTGAATGCCGATCATCAGATAATCATCTAAAGACAGTAAATCGAAGCGTGGAACAGGACTGTTGATAAGATCAGGTTTATTCCCAGAAGGGAAATACACTCCACTTTTTGCGCCCCCCTGAAGGTCATTTAGAAATGGCTGGATAGTATCTTCGGCTTCACCCAGAACCAGATAATCAGAACTTTTATAAACCTCAGGCTGTGAAGTTGGGTCAGGACCGCCGGAAACAACTTTTTTACCGCGCGCATGAACCCGGTCAATCAGCTGCAGAAACCCAACTTGCTGTGATAGCATTCCACCAATAAATACCAGATCAGCCCAGTCGATATCAGAATCATACAATTGGGTTATGTTCATATCGACTAGCCTGATATTCCATTCTTGGGGCAGAAGTGCAGCCAAAGTTATCATACCCAGCGGTGCGGCTGGATATTTGGAGCCGACTAATTTACAAACTTCCTTATAGTTCCAGAATCCAAAGGGTGAGAATTCAGGATAGATTAGTAAAGCATTCTTCATAAGCCTCGACTTAAATAAAGCTGGATACTAAACTACAGAAATTCGGGACCATTAACAAACACTTTCTGAATATTTCTACCTCTCCCGTCAGGGGAGAGGGGGTAAAAAAATTTCATCTACTCATTTGTAGCGTTACCACTCCTTTGGCAACGGAGAGTCGTCCTTATTCTAGAATGTATGCGTAGAACAGGAGGGAGGACGCTACGGTTGTTAATACTCATACGCAAGCTGAAGCTTGTAGTTTCATAGTAATTTCTCTTTCTCCTCGATGATGAGAGTAATAATGTACAGTCATGTAAGTCGGCAGCGGAGGTCTAAAACCACCGCTACGCGAGTTTTGGTATTCCCTCCCTCGACGGGAGGGATAAAGGGAGGGGGAATTTCTAAAAGTTTTTTATTTACCCCTCTCCTTAGTCCTCTCCCACCAGGGGAGAGGAAAACAGGCAATTCCTTCTTATCACTTCTAATACCTTTTCTATATTCGTTAAAACTTCATTATTCCAGAACCTCAAGATTTTGAACTCCTGCTTCTTTAACCATCTCTCTCTTTCTTTGTCTTTAACCACTTCAATCATAAGCTGTCCCCCATCTACCTCAATCACTAACCGCTTTTCAAAACAGACAAAATCTACCACATAGTCTCCAAGAGGTTCCTGTCTTCTAAATTTAAGCCCTTTGATCTGTTTTACTCTTAAATTTCTCCATAATAATCTTTCTGCTTTAGTGGATTTTTTTCTGAGAGTCTTGGCTGTCTTAGTGATGTTGCTTTTCATTTTTTCTCTACTCCTCTCCTTAATCCTCTCCCGCTAGGGGAGAGGAGATTAAATTATCCCTCCCTTGATGGGAGGGATAAAGGGAGGGTGATCAGGTTTTTCTTTCCTTCTTTTTGGCTGCAGGGAAAAGGATATTGTTCAAAATCAAGCGGTAGCCGGGAGAGTTCTTGTGCAGGTTTAAATCAGTAGGAGGGTCTCCCACACGATGTTCGTAGTCTTCCGGGTCGTGCCCGGATAAAAAGGTGAAGGTTCCTCTTCCGAAATTACCATGAATGTATCTGACCTCGTCCACCCCTTCCACCTCAGCTAAAATAGTGACATATTTTTTTAGAAGGGATTTCCTGAAGGCGGTTGTTTGCCCCATAAAGCCTGCAACAACATTTACGTGGTTCTGCACCAGCATCGAAGGGACCGGGTCTAACTTAGCTGAAAAATCAAACAGAGTAAAATAATCGTTACGAGCATCTATACCCCAGAATAGTCTGTCCGGCTGAGTGTCAATATCAGAGTGTCTGTATTCCATAGGATTTAAGGATAAAGTGAAATCTGTAAAAGCAAAAGTCCGGGAGTAGTCCAGCTTGTTCTGACAATCTACATCCGGAGGGTCACCGTCGAATTCCCGTGGCACTATATCGACTTTTTCTGCAGAGAGCGCAATATCAATGGTCTCAGGAGCCGAGCATACAGCAAAGAGAAAACCTCCACGGGCAACATAATCTTTTATAACTCTTGCCACTGTTTTTTTCTCCTCAGAGACCTTATCAAAACCTAAACTCCTCGCTGTTTCCTTGCAGATTCTCTGTTCTTCTCTGTACCATAACTCGTTACGGAAATTAGCGTAAAATTTACCGTACTGACCAGTGAAATCCTCATGATGCAGATGCAGCCAGTCATATTTTTCCAGCTCACCTTTTAAGACCTCTACATCCCACAGCGTTTTATAGGGGATCTCAGCATAGGCCAAAGCTAATCTTACCGCATCATCCCAGGGCTCTTTAGTCGGAGGGACATAGACTGCTATAGCTGGAGCTTTTTCCAGTAAAACTACCTCCATATTGTTTTCCTCTATCTCCTGATAGATGGAACCAGCAGAAGCAAGGTTGATGTTTTCAAAAGTAACACCCTGTAACCTGCAACGGTCAGCAATTTCCTCCCTGTAATCTGCTATAAAAGAGCCTGAACGGTAATTTAATAACCACTCCACAGTATAACCCTGTCTCAGGCACCAGTAGGCTACTCCATAGGCTTTAAGATGGTCCTTTTGGGAAAAATCCATGGGGATTAATAACTTCTGAGCTTCCGAATTAAAAGGGAAGAGGAGCAAAATTAAAAATAAGAAAAGAATGGGTATGAAGCTTTTCTTAAACATAGGTACCTATTTGTAGTTGCCCAATTCGTTGAACCATTTATTAAACTTCGTAGTGCGAGGCTTCAGCCTCGCAACACAACTCTGATCCCGCTTACTGCGGGACAAGCAGGGTCGCACTACGAAAAACGATCTTTAATTACCTGGTTCATCAGGTTTTATTTTCTCTTTGCTTTTTCTCAACTCTTCCTTTTTTTTCTGCCACCACTCCATTCTCTTTTTAATCTCCTTCTCAAAGCCGAAATCAGTGGGATGATAGTATCTTCTTCCTTTCAGGTTATCCGGCAGGTATTCCTCATCGATAAAATGATAAGGGTAGTCATGCGGGTATTTGTAATCCTTGCCATAATCCAATTCTTTCATCAATTTGGTGACCGGGTTTCGGATATGCAAGGGCACCGGTAAAGCCTGGGTTTCCTGAATCTCCTTTTGCACTTTTCCAAAGGCTTTATATATGGCGTTGCTTTTTGGAGCAGTAGCAAGATAA
>JAOUFL010000133.1 GCA_029858245.1 Candidatus Zixiibacteriota bacterium | reverse complement strand
TATTCTGGTAACAGGATTCGGACAATCCTTAACACAATCGTAACACAGAACACATTCTCGATGTAAAGTATTTTTAAAATCTTTTTCTATTGCATCCATTTTGCAGATATCCTTACAGATACCGCATTCAGTGCAATCATCAGTTACCCTTCTTTTCAGAAGTTGGAATTTAGATAAAAATGCATAAAGCGCACCCAAAGGGCAAAGATTCCTGCACCAGAATCTCCTGGAGACAAATTCCAAAAGGAAGATGGTAAGAATTATCAGTAAAATAAGACTTGACATACGGAAGAAGTTAACCTGAGTGGGTAGAATGGTAGATGAGAGTAGGAACTGGAGCTTGCTCAGCCCATCCTGCAGAAAAACAATCTGAAACAGAAGATTGAAAATCAAAGTAAACAATCCAATAATTATTGGAAAAACGGAAAGGGTCAGAGAACGTGAAAACAAAGCTATGGGGTCTAAAAACCAGATAAGCTGAGAGGAGAAAATTGCTCCTACTAAAAGGAAGACCAAAATATAATATTTAAAGCTGAGGAGCTTTTTAAAGCTTTTCCCTGCTTTATTTTTAAAAAGATAGCTGAAGATATCCAGACTTGTTCCTAAGGGACAAGCCCACCCGCAGAAAACCCGACCCAGGGGTAAGGCCAAAAGGACTAATATTAGAGCCGGGAGGAAAGTGGCGATAAAAGTTCTGGAAGAAACTATGGAGGATATAGCAATAAGAGGATTAGCTCTAAGATAGAGGTCAACTGGAATTTTCGTGGATAAGGGAAAGCTGGTTATAAGAAAAAGATAAATAAAAAAAACTAAAAATAAAATCTGAGAGATTCTGCGAAGGGTCTTCAAGAAAAATACCTCGATTTTTTTCGGTTTGCGAAACTCACCGCGTAGGTGCGGAGTTCATCTTAGCCAGAAGACAATGGTTGGAGGCAGGCTCCACCCTTACGCGTTTTCTAAACTATTCAAGAAGCGAAGCTGAATCTTTCAATTTTCAGTTTATTAAGGTCTATCTCTCCTAAACCAAACTCATTCCCCAGCTCAATACAGGGCAGGTCAACAGGTTTCAGACCAAAAAGAGTGGTGCCATAAGCATCCACAGAGGCGATATTCTTACCTGTGATTATAGTCTTGGCAAATTTCACATCTTCTGGACGACCTGCAGAAGGGCCGTGCTTGGTCAAAATCCTATAAGCATCGATGATATTCAACCCTGGTTTTATGAAACCGGCTAAATCTGCCAAATTCTGATCAATATCGATATGAATCTTTCCCCTATCACCACCCATCAGTCCCATCAGATTTTTCATCCCCAGGGTCAGCCTGGCTAAGGAATGATGTTTGGCAATCGGGATATTGATCAGAAGGTCACATTCCAAAGCAGGTTTATAAATCTCCCAGGATTTCAGATAAACTCCTTGTGGAAACTTTGTCTCCTTAAATCCCGCATCCAGAACGTAACTTACCTCTGCTCCAGCCTCAGAGGCTGATTTTTTGATTCCGCTGTTTTCATAGCATCTCTGAGCGGAATTACAGGGCCGGTCAAAGACCTTGACCTTCCTGGCACCAGCCTCAAGACACATCTTCACTACCTCTGAGACAACTTCAGGATTGGTATTTGCCCCCTCTTCTGGCTTTCTGTCCCAGCCAATGTTGGGTTTCACCACCACAACATCCCCTCTGGAGACAAATTTACCCATCCCGCCTAAAAGCTCAACTGCTTTTCTGGTCATCTCTTTTGGAGTTCCCTGGGTAACCACAGCCAGATCAGGCAAACTGCCTTCATTGAGATCCTCTCCGAAAATCTTAAGAGGAAGAAATGAATATAAACTTAATCCCGCACCTAAGCTTAAACCATTTTTTATGAAATCCCTTCTTCTCATAAGAGCATCCCTTCTTTCCAGCCCAATTTTATAAGCTCTATTTTGGACAGGTCACTTGTCCCTGCTTTGTATTTGGTATCAGCCAGGGTAATGTGAAGAGGAGGAGGGCTTAAAATCCACTTTTCCTTCTTATATTCATCCCTTTTGCCCTGGATAATCCTTAAAGCTGTGGTATCAACTGCTACATGGTCAAAGCCCAGGATCAGGCCATTATAATTCCACAGATATTTCGGGTCAACCTGAGGTCCTCCGTTAAATAAGGGCCTTAAACCATCCAGGATTATTAAACGGCATTTGGACTTTATCTCCGGAATCGCAGGTATTTTTCCCAAAGTGGAACAGCAGTCCTCAGTATGATATTCAAAAGGATTGTCGATTGCCCCGGCCCAGTTCTTGATGGAAAAAGCCGCCCCGGAAAGCCAGTGGCTTTTCATACCGCAGACATTGATTAAGGCGGTGCATTTCTTAATTACGTTGCTCAGATGGTCTTTGGCATAGCCTAATTTTCTTGTTCGGGAGAACATCTCCGCAGAGCCTATTCCAATCTTATCCTGGTCCCAGATGTAGATGTTCTTATCCTCAACTCCAGCCTTCAATAGATTCCCCACGATAAGCTCTATCAACTCGTTATGCGTTGGAGCCATCTTAACATTTATCTTAACCCCCACAACATCTTTTGGGGAAAACAGCTTTTTCCAGAGTGCTATCCCTTCTTTTTCACCGCCTAAACTTGCCATCCCGGAATCAAGCATCTCATAGAGGACCTTTTTATCTACAATCAGATCCTCATTCAAAACATCCTTATCTCTAATCAGCACTACCCTTTCCAATTTTCTCTGTTCGGAGGATAAAACCTCAGGAGACAAAAGCCCCAGAGCCACTGCCAGGCTGGTAAAGGCTGTCCCCTTTATAAAATCACGCCGGGTAAAATTTACTTTCCCTTCCATATCAATCCCTCTTTAAATTCTGTAAAAATTCCCTGGTTTTTACCTTATCTTTACCTTCAAAAGTAACCCATAGATAATTTTTCTCCAACTCCAATCCAATGAATTTATCCTCCTCTACTTTTTGAATAATCCTTTTGCCGGAAGGAGTTGTCTTGAGATATTTTTTACAAAAGTTTCCCAGGGCAAGATTTGCCTGAGAACTGTCCGGATATGATATCAGCAGAAGTTTAAGATTCATCTTGCCGATAGAATAATCCGCCATAACCGCAGAGGTCTTTTCATCTAAGTTCAAAAGGTTCTCGGTTGAAAGGAAATAGAGGTTGTTCAAGACAATCTGCTTGTGAAAGAATTTCTCTGAATTGAGGATTTTCCCTTCTTGGGGAAGTTTAGATAGAAGCTCTGGCAATTTCCCTTTCTTATCTATTTTTGATGAGACCTTTTTACCTAAATCTAAGATTACATCTTTTAACTTATCATTTCCGCTTATATCCATTAGGCGCACAAAATAATTATCTTTCCACAACTTCAAAAGCCCGGAAGAATAAAAAGCTTTATTTTCTATCTGAAGGAATTCCCCTTCCTGCTCAAGAGAGAAAACCCCGAAAGCATCCTCTGAGGTTTCCATCTGGTAGATTTCTACAGTTATCTCTTTTTCTTTAGCTTTGTATTGTTGAACTAAGAGCTTTTGAAAGTCATAGGAAAGATAAAGCTCCGCTCCTCCGTCCATATAATCGAAAAGGTTTTCTCTATCATAAAGCTTGAATATACCTGATTTTCTGCAATCAGCAGTTCCCTCGGGTATTAGAGACTTCAATTCGATTTCAGTTCCCATAATCCCTCCGCAAAAAAAAAGAATTAGAAAAAGGATTTTAATCGATTTGGAAATAAAGTTATTCATCTTATCCTCACCTGGGAAAAGCTTATCCGTGCAAAAGGCCGGGGAAAAGTCGAACCAAAAAGGAGGAGATATATCCCATAGCATCAAAGAAGATCAGAATACCGATAATAATCAGGAAAATACCGCTGATGGTTTCAATAGTTTTGAAATGTTTTTTTACTCTACCAAAGAACTCCAGGAAAAGGTTAAAACCGATTCCCGTGATAATAAAGGGGATTCCCAAGCCTAATGAATAAGCCAGAAGCAAACTCATTCCCCGTAACACAGTATCCTGGTTGGAAGCCAGAACTAATATACCAGCCAGTATTGGTCCGATACAGGGACTCCAGCCAAAAGCAAAAGCCAATCCGATGACAAACGCTTCAAAACAACCCAATCCCTTTTTGCGGGAATGAAACCTTTTCTCATAATCCAGCCAGGGTATTCTGAAAATCCCTATTAGATGAAACCCGAAGACAAAAATTATTACACCGGCGATTTTGTTAAAAATACTTATCTTGGTGGTGAGAAACTTGCCCAGGAAAGTAGCCGAGGCTCCCATCAGAACGAAAATTATAGAAAACCCCAGAACAAAGAAAATTGAGTTTAAGCTGGTTTTCTTGACGGTCGCAAGCTTATCCCTTTTACCTTGAAGCTCCTCCAGGGTCAGACCGGTGATAAAAGATAAATAACCCGGAATCAGCGGAAGAACGCAGGGCGATATAAAAGAGATTAAGCCTCCGGTAAAAGCTGCTAAGATGGAAACAGATGCACCAAACAGAAGTCCTCCAGAAATTTTAGTTCCGTTATTAAAATACGGAAAAATAACTGGAAAAATTTAAAGGCGGATGAAAAAATCACTGGACTTTAACATATTTTCCCTAAAAAAATCATCCTAAACCAGCTCCTTAACCTTCTCCTTTATCATCTGCTTGATCTCCAGGGTATCGATTTTCTCCGAGATCTTCTCTGCTACTTTAGCTGAGATCTCCGAGATAATTCTTCGGGTCAGGTTCTCGTAATCCAGATCTACGGTATTTATTTCTTTTTCCTTTCCTGATGGTTCCAACTTCATCTTTCGATACACCTGTGGCTCATCCTCTTGCAAACCTTCTATTTCTTTTTTGAACTCCGTTACAAACTCTTGATAACTTTCCTTATCTCTAGATTCGAGCTGGGGTGAATCTTTGAACTCATCTGAATCATCTATTGATGCCATTATATTTTCCTGTTCTGAGTTTTTTTCTTCTATTACTTTTTCTTTTTCAGAATACTTCTCCACTTTTTCTAATAACTCACGGGGTGAGAAAGGCTTTAAGATATATGATATGTTTTCCATATCTGAAAAAACCCCCTGATCAAGTGATTCCCCTGAATTAAGCAACATAACCACCGGAACCTCCTTCAGCATAGGATTTTCCTTGAGCTTATGGTATAGAATATCTCCCCTCATAAGTGGTAATGAATTATCCAGGAATATCAGGTCCGGGGTGTATTTATTTGCCAGATCCAGGGTTTCTTCGCCATCCTTAGCCAGGATAACTTCATATCCTTTTTGCCTGAGTAAAAATTCGGCAACGCTTCGGATAGTCTGGCTGTCATCTGCAATTAATATTTTATTTATCATAAAACCCTCCCTTTATTATCCTTTTTCCTCTTTTGATAAGAGCTCGCTGGCTTCCTCTAAGATCTTCTTTTCCTTGTTGGTTAGATTCTGGTAACCTACCTGATTTATCTTATCCAGTATCTGGTCTGCTCTTTGCAAAAGTCTCTTTGATTTTTCCCTTTTTCTCTCCCCTTGCTTTTCTTTCCAGCGAGAAAATACATTGGTTACTGAATGAAAAAACCTTCCTATCCTCCAGTCAATTTTCAGATATAGATATCCTATAATCATTCCCCCCAGATGGGCAAAATGACCAATCCCGTCCCCGGTATATCTGAAGGAAGCAAAAAGCTCAAGTATGCCGAATATTATCACCAGGTACCTGGCTTTAATGGGAAACAGAAAATAAAGATATATAAGTCTGTCCGGATACATCAGGGCAAAGGCAACCAGAAGTCCGAAAATGGCTCCGGACGCTCCTATGGTCGGTATGGCAGAATTGAAGGACAGAACGAAATTAATTATACCCGCACCTGTGCCGGTGATAAAATAGTATTTAATGAACTCTTTTGTACCCCAGGCCCTTTCTATATCCTGACCGAAGATAAACAGGGCGAACATGTTGAAAAAGATATGAAAGAACCCACCGTGTAAGAACATATAGGTGAAAACCTGCCAGAAATACCCATCTTTTACCAGGGCAGGAGTAAGGCCAAATACAAAAACCAGCTTACTTCCTAAGATAAACTGTATTAAGAACACACCGGTATTTACCAGAAGAAGAGTCTTCACCCCTCTGGTAATACCCCCTCCCCATCCTAAACCATAAGAACGGTAATAGTAACTCATAGGTATATATAAATATCGGTATTTTAAAAGATTACCTGATTGATTCTAAGTAGACTTATCCCTTAGGACGCAATTATAAAAAGCAATATACCGCCGGATAAAAACAATTTTTATTTGCACTTGATTATGCAGAGAACCTCAAAATTCACCAGAAAATAATCAAATGAACATATCATTCCGTTAAGAGGGACCCTATTATTATTTAATCAAGTATTAATTGCTCCAACTTTTGATTCTTAAAATACTTCCTTATACTATTCTGGTTTTGTACTCCTCCTTTGCTGTTAATAATCTTTTCTATTAACTCAAAACAGCTTGACAAATTACTGCTAATCTCCCTTTTTTCGAATCTTAAGATTGACCAGCCCTGAGAAGAAAGCAAGCGTTCTCTCAGGTTGTCCATGCAAATCTGACTTCTCCGCGATTGCCGGAAATCGTCATCACATTCAACGTCAATCTTCCCTTTCTT
>JAOUFL010000132.1 GCA_029858245.1 Candidatus Zixiibacteriota bacterium | reverse complement strand
ATGAAAGCGGGGCTGGATGTGGACCTGTTTTCTCCCCGGCTTTCTTTTTTCTTTAATTCACACCTGGATTTTTTCGAGGAGATAGCCAAGTATCGTGCTGCTCGCAGAATCTGGGCAAGGCATATGAAAGAGAGATACAAAGCCAAGAAGGAAGAATCCTGGCTTTTGAGATTTCATACTCAAACGGCGGGTTGCAGTCTTACTGCACAACAGCCGGAGAATAATATCATACGTACAGCCTATGAAGCATTAGCTGGTGTGCTGGGTGGAACCCAGAGCTTGCATACCAACTCAATGGATGAAACCTATGCTTTGCCTTCAGAAAAAGCCGTTCAGATTGCCTTAAGGACACAACAGATTATCGCTTATGAGTCCGGAGTAGCCAATACTATTGACCCCTTAGCCGGCTCTTATTACATTGAAGCGTTAACTAACAGGATGGAGGAGGAAGCAGAAAAATATTTTGCTGAGATCGAAAGACGCGGAGGTGTTTTAAAATGCATAGAGGAAGGTTACTTTCAGAGGGAAATAGCTGAGGCAGCTTACAGGTACCAGAAGGAGATTGAAAGCAAAGACAGGATTGTAGTAGGGATTAACGATTTTATAATTGAAAATGAGAAGATAGAGATACCCATTTTGAAAATTGATCCAGAGGTGGAAAAAAAGCAAGTTCAGGCAGTTAAAAATATAAAAGCTAAAAGAGATAATGATAAGGTAAAAAGAAGCCTGGAGAATTTGAAAAAGGCAGTTCAGGGAAATGATAACACTATGCCAACCATTCTTGAATGCGTTAGATGCTATGCTACCGAAGGCGAGATAGTGGATGTGATGAGAGAGATTTTTGGGGAATACATCGAGCCACCTCTAATTTAAAAAAACGGAAATGTAAGAAGAAAGCACAAATAAAAATATAGAGAAAGGCTTCAGCCTTGCGTTTATCGAGATTAAAGAGAGTATCGAATAATGGTAACCCCACATTGCCCTCAATGTGGGGAAGGAATGATAGAAAGGAAAATCTATGAAAAAAAAGTATCGAATCCTATTAGCTAAGCCGGGTCTGGATGGGCATGACCGAGGAGTAAAAGTTGTTGCAGCAGCTTTAAGGGATGCCGGATTTGAGGTGATCTATACGGGATTGAGACAGACTCCGGAGATGATCGTGGAGGCTGCTATCCAGGAAGATGTGGATGCTATTGGTATGAGCATATTATCAGGTGCCCATATGACCCTTTTCCCTGCGGTTAAGGATATGTTAAAGGAGAGAAAATGTGAACATATACTGCTTTTTGGAGGAGGGATAATACCGGACGAGGATTTGGTCAAGCTGGATAAATTGGGCGTAGGAAAGCTGTTTACTCCAGGAGCAACATCAGGTGATATCATCGAGTATCTGAAGAAAACTCTGGATGAAAGAAGAAAGGAAGAAGCGATTTTTTGAGAAACCTTTTTAGAGAAATACAGTTAAATTACCAGTAAATTAAAAATGTCATATGATAATCAGAAAATATAATAAAAAAAGCAATTTTAACTTTAAAGTGAGGAGGTCGAATGAGTTTTAATTTAGATGAGAAGCAACAAGCGGTAAGGGATCTGGCAAGAGGGTTCGGAGAAAAACATATTGCTCCAATAGCAAAGGAGATGGATAGGAAACCACCTGAATTTCCTATGGACCTTTTTATGAAGATGGCAGATGCCGGATTTCTGGCATTTCCGGTGAAAAAAGAATATGGAGGATTAGGAAAAAGTAAAATCGAATATGTTACTTTGATAGAAGAGATAGCCAGTTTTGATGCCTCCTCAGCCATTATTATGGCGGTTAATAACTTAGCCGGGGCTCCCATAGAATCTTTTGGAACTGAGGAGCAGAAGAAAAAGTATTTGCCCAGTATGTGCTCAGGGGAAATGGCTGGTGCTTTTGCCTTAACCGAGCCAAATGCTGGTTCTGATGCGGCAAACCAGCAGACTACAGCAAAGGTAGAGGGGGACTATTTCATTATAAATGGCGAGAAGATATTCATCACCAGTGGAAATATCGCAGATATAATCGTGGTTATTGCCAAAATCCTCGAGGATGGGGAGAAGGAAAAAGTCTCTGCTATTTTAGTTGAGGGAAAAACCCCTGGGCTTACTTCAGAGGAATTAAAGTGGAAAATGGGTTTGAGAGCTTCCACCACAGCAAGATTGAAGTTCAATAATGTAAAGGTTCCCAGAGCAAACCTTTTGGGTGAAGCAGGTAAAGGATTCAGATTGGCTCTGCAGACCTTAGACGGTGCCAGAGTCGGTGTGGCTGCCCAGGCAGTGGGGATTGCCCAGAGAGCTTTTGATGAATCGATAAAGTACTCCAAGACCAGAGTCCAGTTCGGGGCACCTATTGCCAAGCTGCAGGCTATTCAGTGGATGATTGCGGATATGGGTACTCGCCTGGAAGCAGCAAGAATGCTAACTTACAAGGCAGCCTTAATGGAGGATAAAGGAGAAAAGATATCCAGAGAAGCAGCCCAGGCTAAACTATTTGCCTCCGAGGCTTCAAATTTCATAGTGGACAGAGCTATGCAGATACACGGAGGTTATGGCTATATTGGAGAGTTCTCCGAAATAGAGAAGCTGTATCGGGACCAGAGGATTACCGAGATCTATGAGGGTACCTCTGAAGTGCAGAGACTGGTTATCTCAAGTGCCTATCTGAGATAATAAATCCATATATGCCAAGTCATTTTGTAGGGGCGACCTGACAGGTCGCCCTTTCGTATTTATAAACTTTCCCTTGACTTAAAGGTTAAAAATAGTAAATTTTTTAACAGTCTTTTCAGAGGAGCTACACGCGAATTAGCTTCCGGGATACATCTACAAGATTAATAAATAGCGGAACTTATGCTGAAACTTGGCAATAAAGAAGTTTACTCTATAGTTGACAACTCCTTCAAGATCGATGGAGGAGCGATGTTTGGCGTGGTTCCCAAGATCATCTGGGAAAGATTGATGTCCTCAGACGAGAGTAATAGAATAACCCTGGATTTAAATCTGTTACTGGTGAGAGCAGAAGGTAAAAATATTCTAATCGATAGCGGTATAGGGATTACCCTGAACGAAAAGCAGAAAAAGATTTACGGTGTGGAAAAAGATTCCAATCTGGAAAAAGAACTTTCGGAGTTAGGATTAAAACCTGAGGATATAGATACAGTTATACTCACTCATCTGCACCTGGACCATGCCGGGGGTATAGTGAGATTCAATTCGAGAAAAGAAAAGGTTCCTCGATTTCCCAGAGCAAGGCATATTATTCAGATGGAGGAGTGGAAATATGCTCTTCAGCCGGATGAAAGAACTCAGGCAACTTATCTGGTTGAGAATTATATGGCTTTGGATCAGTGCGGTGCTGTTGATTTAGTCAACGGTGAGCAGGAAGTGGTTCCAGGCATAAAAGTGAAATTGACTGGTGGGCATACCAGGGGTCAGCAGGTGGTTTTTATCGAAGGGGGAGGAAAAACCATACTTTATCCAGGAGATATAATCCCCACTGTTTCACATCTTAGAATTCCCTATGTAGCAGGGGTGGATATCTATCCTTTGGAAGTTATGGAGTTAAAAAAAGGGCTGATCCAGCAGTGTCTGGAAAATAACTGGATAATTGCTTTTGACCATGAGATAGAAATAAAATCCGGTTATTTAGAACAAGTTAATGATAAAATCATAGTTAAAAAAGTTATAATTTAGGAAGAAGGTAGTTTTATGTCCATCGAAAAAAAATTGAAAGAACTGAAAAAGAAAAGAGAGCAAGCCAGGTTGGGTGGTGGTCTCCCTAAAATAGAGGTACAGCATAAGAAAGGCAAACTTACTGCCAGGGAAAGGCTGGACCTTCTTTTAGATGAGGGGAGTTTTGAGGAATTCGATATGTTTATGCTCCACAGATGCAGTGATTTCGGATTGGATAAACAGAGGATTTTCGGAGATGCCGTGGTGACAGGTTACGGCACCATTGATGGGAGACTGGTTTTTGTCTTCTCCCAGGATTTCACTACTTTTGGTGGATCCCTGTCCGAAGCTCATTCGGAAAAAATTTGTAAGATAATGGATATGGCGATGAAGATAGGTGCACCCGTAATAGGCTTGAACGACTCCGGAGGTGCCAGGATTCAGGAAGGAGTGGTCAGTCTGGGTGCCTATGCAAATATTTTTTTGAGAAATACTTTAACCTCGGGAGTGGTTCCTCAGATATCGGTTATTTTAGGTCCCTGTGCGGGAGGGGCAGTTTATTCACCTGCGATTACGGATTTTATCCTGATGGTCAAAGGAACAAGCTATATGTTTGTTACCGGACCTTCAGTAGTAAAGACTGTTACACATGAAGAGGTAACCCACGAGCAGTTAGGCGGACCAGAGGTTCATTCAACCAGAAGCGGGGTAGCTCATTTCGTGGGTGAAACTGAAGCTGAAACTATTCTGTTAACAAGAAAGCTTTTTAACTTTATCCCTTTGAACAATATGGAAGATCCCCCTGAGCAGGAATGCACTGATCCAGCTGATCGGATGGATGAAGAATTGAATTTTATCGTTCCGGATGAAGCTGCCAAGCCTTATGATATGAAAGAGGTGATTAAAAGAGTAGTTGATAATAAGGATTTCCTCGAGGTACACAAGGATTATGCACAGAATTTAGTGGTTGGTTTTGCGCGTTTAGGCGGTAAGCCTGTAGGAATTATAGCTAATCAGCCTGCGGTTTTGGCGGGTGTTCTGGATATAAATTCTTCGATTAAAGGGGCAAGGTTTGTCAGGTTCTGCGATGCCTTTAATATACCGCTGGTCGTATTTGAGGATGTGCCGGGATTTTTGCCCGGAACTGCACAGGAGTTCGGGGGGATAATCAAGCACGGGGCAAAACTGCTTTATGCATTTTGTGAAGCTACGGTTCCGCGATTGACCGTCATTACTCGCAAAGCTTACGGAGGGGCTTACGATGTTATGAACTCCAAACATATCAGAGGCGATATAAACTACGGCTGGCCCACTGCAGAAATAGCGGTTATGGGTCCAAAAGGCGCAGTTGAAATTATCTTCAAGAAGGAGATCACCGAATCACCTGATCCGGAAAAAGCGACTAATGAAAAATTAAAGGAATTTGTGGAAAAATTTGCCAATCCTTTTATTGCAGCGGAAAGAGGTTATCTGGATGATGTTATAGAGCCCAGGGAAACTCGTCCCAGGCTGATTAAAGCACTTTCTATGCTGGAGACAAAAAAAGATACTAATCCTCCGAAAAAACACGGGAATATACCATTATAAAAAGGTTCAAAGGTTCAATTGTTCAAGAGTTCAAGGGTAAAAAGAAATGACAGATTGAAGATGACAGATATAAGACAAAAGAATCTAAGTTGATTCGGGAATTGGAATTCCCGAATCAGAAAATGTAATGTGCGGGAAATCCAATTCCCGCACGAACAAGGGTTGTCCCTACAAAAAGTATGTTTAATAAAATTCTCATAGCCAATCGAGGTGAAATCGCAGTCAGAATTATCCGCGCTTGCAGGGAATCAGGAATAAAAGCTGTAACGATTTACTCTGAGATTGACCGAAAGAGTTTGCATGTGCGGATGTCAGACGAAGCTTATTACGTGGGTCCTCCGCCTTCTATCCTCAGTTATTTAAATATGGATAAGATAATTGAAATTGCTAAAGAAGCCAAATGCGAGGGTATACATCCAGGTTATGGATTTTTAGCAGAAAACTCTATTTTTGCGCGTAAGATTGAAAAAGAAGGTCTGGTTTTCATCGGTCCCCCTGCTTCTGCTATTGAGCTTTTAGGTGATAAAATTGCTGCCAGAAAGACAATGAAAAATGCGGGTATTGAGGTTGTTCCAGGAACAGAGGAACCTCTTGAATCTGAAAAGCAGGGTGTGTCACTTTCTCAGAGGATAGGCTTTCCTATTTTAATCAAAGCTGCAGGTGGCGGAGGTGGTAAGGGGATGAGAGTGGTAAGAAATGAAAAGGATCTAAAGGAGGCTATGAGAACCTGTGCCTCGGAAGCTCAATCCGCTTTTGCGGATGCTCGGATTTACATCGAAAAATATCTTGAACGTCCCAGACACATTGAGATTCAGATTCTGGGGGACAAGTTTGGAAATGTAATTCATTTAGGGGAGCGAGAGTGCTCTATTCAGAGACGACATCAGAAGGTGATCGAGGAATCCCCTTCACCTGTGGTGGATGAAAAAATGAGGAGGAAAATGGGTGAAACAGCAGTAAAAGCAGCTAAAGCAGCTGGATATTACAATGCCGGCACTATGGAGTTTCTGGTTGATGCAAATAAGAATTTCTATTTTCTGGAAGCCAATACACGTCTTCAGGTAGAGCATCCGGTTACTGAGATGGTTACAGGTATTGATATTGCCAAGGAACAGATTAAGATTGCCTCAGGCTTGCATTTAAGTTACAAACAAGAAGACATTTCATGGAAAGGCTCAGCCATAGAATGCCGAATTTATGCTGAAGACCCGGAGAATAGTTTTCTTCCTTCCACCGGTCTGGTTTCCCATTACGTAGAGCCATCCGGACCGGGTATCAGGGTCGACTCGGGTTTATATGAAGGCTCTGAAGTGCCGATTTACTATGATCCCATAATCGGAAAGTTAATAAGCTG
>JAOUFL010000131.1 GCA_029858245.1 Candidatus Zixiibacteriota bacterium | reverse complement strand
CAGGCAATGCTTATTATCGAAGTCCAACCGGAAGATGGAATAGTTACTCAAGCGATTTAAATTTTCTGACTATTAAAGATAAATACTCCCTGGTTGCAATAAGAAGACTACCCTGGAATTACAAAGGCGTTATGACCATTGATAGTGACATAGATTATACCTCCGCTCCCAGTTATATGGACAGCTTAGGCAGATTCCTGCAGACAGGTGAGGAGGTGGGTGGTAGATGGGGTAAGGGAGTCAATGGTAAAATAGCTGCGGGTATGCTCTGGTTTTGGAATACTGGAAAGGAAATAGAAGATAGTCTGGGAACCTTTGGAGAACAAATACCCTTTTATTTTCATGGAGCAGATACGCTTAGCCGGTATTGGGGAGATAGCTTGGATTCCTGGATACAAAGGGGCTGGATAGCCAGTATGCACACCGTAGGTCATACTGGATATAGCGGTGGACCAGGTCTTGATTCCTCTCATGTTTTTAAGGCTTTAAACTACATGCAGAACCATGGACTCGAGAAAATCTACAAAGCTGGAGTATGGACAAGCCATAGTGGGAATTATATCAATACCCTAAATTATGGAGCAGATCCGGGAACACCTTATTACCATGTTACTAAGACCTTTGCACCTAATAATTTCAAGTTCAACTGGGATGCTGCCTTGCAGGAGAACTGGTATCTATCTTATTATGATATTCGCTCAATATCAGATAGCCTGAATGTGGCGCAGGTGGTTTTTCAACCTAATACCTTTCCTGATGGAATCACCAGATTTTATAGATTCAAACGTAATGGCAATTGGAATTCAGCAGTACCTGAACAAACCTACAACTGGTTCAATACAGCCATAGCTAACTCTGTAACCAACAATTGGCATATATATATTTATTACACCCATTTCGGGAGAAATAACGGTTTAACCCCTGCCAGCATCGACTCGATTCGCGCAGTGCACCAGCTAAAGGACAGCCTGGGTTTATGGATTCCCAATACCAAGGAGATCTTGAACCAGCAAGCTGCGGCAGCCTTTGCCCAGATTAAGGTTGAATATATAAACGGTAAAAGGACCTTAAATATCACCTCTTTGAAAGATTGGTCCTGGGGTTCTCATATCCCTGACCCGGAAGAGCTTTATTATCTAACCTTTAACTGCTTTGAATCCGAGAGCCTGGATGTTGTAATCAACGGAACTACCCGACTGGAGACTCAGAAAGACAGCAATATCATTGAGGTTCAACCGGAATGGTCCGGGTACGGGAATGTAAAAGTTCCGATGTACTGGACTGCTAATAAAAACCGAAAATTCGATAAGCTGATGGTAGTTCCGGGAGAGCCTGAGCCTATAAATCATCCTCCAGCCTTAACTCTTCAGGACACTTCGTTTGCTTTATGTGAACCAGAATCTGTCTGCTTTAACCTGCTGGCAACTGACCCCGACTCTGCTGAGGTTTTGACCATCGAAAAGCTCTCAGGACCTGGCAATTTTAATATAATGCCTGGCACTTCTCCCTTAAATGCCCTGCATTGCTTTATTCCTCAAGATTTAGACTCGACCTATCTTTTCGTTTTCAGGGTCACCGATTTCAGTGGAGCATTTGATGAGGAAAGCTCTTATGTTCACATTCGTTTAAATCAAAGTCCTATCTTAAATTTACCTGGAGATATAGATACCTTGCTGTGTAATGTTGGCGATTCCATATACGTAACTGTAACCGGAGAAGATTCCGATACAGGCGAGACTCTCAGTTTAGAAAAAATCTTTTCAAAAGGAGAGCTTTTGCCTGCTAATCCGATCTCTGGAATATCTCCAATTTCAGCCAATTTCCTGTGGAAGCCTGAATATTCTGATACCTTAGATAATCCCCATCCGATTATCTTCAGACTAACTGATTCCTGTGGAAAAGAAGCAGAGGATACGCTTTTAATAAGCATTAGCTTTAACCATACTCCAGTCCTCACCCTGCCTGCTGATACGGATTATAATTTGTGTGCGGTAGAGACTATCTGTTTTAACCAGATCTCCGCTATAGATTCAGATGTCAACGATTCGGTTATTATTCAGAAATTAAGCGGTCCTGGAGAGTTTGATCCAGGCTCTGGATTATGCTGTTTTGTACCTTTATCCAATGATTCCAACTATGTTTTCATCTTCCAGGCACAGGACCGGTGCGGAGCTTTTGCTCAGGATACTTTAAACCTGACTGTCCGTCTTAATCAGGCTCCTGTATTAATTCTACCTGCTGAAACCTCTTATAAACTATGTTTCCCTGGTGATTCTGTCTATTTTGAAATTTTCCCATATGACCCGGGTGATTCCTTAAGCTTAACCAAGCTTTCCCTTGAAGGAGAATTGAAACCTCAGGAGCCCATAATTGGAACAGATTCGCTGTATGGGATTTTTGTCTGGCATCCAGAGGAATCTGATACTCTTTCCAATCCGCATCTGATGATTTTCCAGGTTAATGATAAATGCGGGCTTTTAAAAACCGATACCGTCCGGATATGGATTGAATTTAACCATCCGCCAGTATTAACTTCTGATGACAGCAGTTATGCGTTATGTGAGGACAGCACAGTTTGCTTTAATCATCTTGTGGGAATAGATTCGGACCCCGGTGACTCTTTAAGCCTGGAGCTTGTCTCTGGACCCAAATGCCTCTTTTTAACCACAATGATCAACCCCACTACGATTGCTGGTTTTACCTGTTTTCTCACCTCTGGTGATTCTGTCTATACTTTTATCTTCGAGCTTAAAGACAGATGTGGAGCCCTCGATTCAGACACGGTTAACATAGAGATTACCCCTCCGGTTAACCTGCTAAGAGGAGATTTAAACGGGGATAAAAAAGTGTCTGTCTCTGATGTGGTATTTATGATAAATTACCTTTTTAAAAAGGGACCGCCACCGACTTCCTGTTACAAAGCAGGAGATGCCAACTGCGATTCACAGGTAACGGTTTCGGATGTGGTTTATCTGATAAATTACCTTTTCCGAGGCGGACCGTCTTCCTGTCCGCAGTGAGCTATCAAGGATTTAAAAAACGTCCTTTTTCTTCTTTTATTTCACTAAAATAAGTCTCTTCACTCACTGTTCTTATTAGTATCAATTTTATGAAAATATATTCCGCTTGACAAGTAATTTTGATTATCGTCCCTTCCATCCCTGGACACTTGATACTCCTTTAGTCCCTGGTTATCTAATAAAAAAGCTGGTGCAACGTTCACACACATTGCACCAGCTTTAAGCTTTTTAAAATTTTATTTTTTTAATGCAGATAAGCCCTCAAGGTTTTGCTTCTGGAGGCATGCCTGAGTCTTCTTATGGCTTTTTCCTTTATCTGCCTGACCCTTTCGCGGGTCAAGCCAAACCTGACTCCGATCTCCTCCAGGGTTAAGGGTTTCTCATGAGTCAATCCGAAGTAAAGGTTGATAACCTGTGCCTCGCGAGGAGACAGGGTTCTCAATGCCCTGCTGATCTCCACCCTCAGGGATTCATCCAGTAATGCACCATCCGGTGCCGGCTGAAGCTCATCCTCCAAAACATCCATCAGGCAATTGTCCTCCGAGGAAGAAAAAGGTGCGTCTAAAGAGAGGTGAGTATTGGAGATCTTCAGGGTATCGGAAACCTCCAGGGTAGTAAGCGCAAGTTCCTTGGCGATCTCGTCCGGGCTCGGCTCCCTGCCATATTCCTGCTCCAGCGAGCTGGAGACCTTCCCTATCTTATGTAGGGTTCCCACCCGATTCAAGGGAAGCCTTACGATTCTGGACTGCTCAGCCAGAGCCTGCAGTATCGCCTGTCTTATCCACCAGACCGCATAGGATATAAATTTGAACCCCCTGGTTTCGTCAAACCTCTTTGCCGCTTTGATCAAGCCGATATTCCCCTCGTTGATTAAATCAGCTAAGGATAGACCCTGATTTTGATACTGCTTTGCTACGCTGACCACAAATCTAAGATTTGCCTTGGTCAGCTTTTCTAAAGCAGAATGATCACCATTCTTGATCCTCTTAGCTAATTCAACCTCTTCATCTGCTGTGATCAGGGGAGTTTCCCCTATCTCTCTCAAATAAAGATCCAGGGATTTGTCCTCGTCCCTATATCTTTTTGAGCTTTTCGCCAAGGAATAACTCCTTTCTATTCAGGTTTTACTGCCAGATAAAATGTATTACCGCCTCTATTGATTAAAAAGGCTATAGCTTTTTCTCTGCCTTTTAAGCTGTTGATTATTTTATAGTACTCTTCCTTATTCAAAACGCTCTTCCTGCCGATCTCCAGAATTATATCCCCGGGCAGAAACCCGCTCTCCCCGGCTTTACTTTCCGCTTCTATGCCGGTAACTATCACACCTTTCTTATATTCTACGTTGAACCGATTTGCCAGCTCTTCGGTTGCTGTTTCAACCTCAAGCCCCAGCCAGTTCTTTTCCTTCTCTTCTTCAACCGGTTTTCCCCCGGTGGTGGCTAAGAATTTTTTCCTCTCATCTAATTTTACTTCCAGCATTAATTTCTTTTTATCTCTAAGAACCCCTACTTTAACTGTTTTACCCGGTTCGATTCTTGCAACCATAAACGTCAGTTGGTTCGCATCTGCTATTTTAGTCCCGTTGATATCCAAAATCAGATCCCCGGTTTTAATGCCAGCTTTTGAGGCAGGGGTATTCGGTTGTACCTGTTGAACCAGTGCACCTTCAGTTACGGGAAGGTCTAAAGCATCTTTTAAATCCTCAGAGACATCAGTAACCACTACACCTAAATATCCCCTGGAGACCTCTTTCCCCTCCATCAGATCTGACAGGACTGACTTTGCCAGATTTATCGGAATGGCAAAACCTATACCTATGTTGAAGCTCTGACCGGTTGGATTGGTAATAGCGGCATTTATCCCGATAACTTTACCTTCTATATCTACCAGTGGACCACCGCTATTCCCCGGATTAATAGCTGCATCGGTCTGAATGTAGCTCTGGTATGCCGGATCACCCTCACCTCCAAAATGTAAACCCCTCCTTCCCTTAGCACTTACCACCCCAACCGTTACTGTCCGGTCCAAGCCTAATTGGGGAAACGGATTTCCTATGGCGATTACCCAATCACCTACCCGCATAGCGTCTGAATCGCCAAATTCTACTGTGGGTAAAGCTTTTTTATTTTCTATTTTTATTACCGCGATATCGGTCTCTTTATCTGTGCCGACTATTTTAGCTTTGTATTCAGTTCCGTTTGCCAGTTTAACTATGATCTTATCCGCATCTGATACCACATGGTTATTGGTCAGAATATACCCGTTCTGATCGAATATAAATCCTGAGCCCAGGCTATAATTTTTATACTTCTGGGGAGATCCCGGTTGAGGAATTCCCCCGAAAAATCTGCGAAAAAATTCATCGTCAAAAGGAAAAAAGTCCTGATACTTTCTCTCTGAAACTTTTTCTGCACTTATGTTAACTACAGCAGGGCTAACTATTTCTGCCACTTCTACAAAGGGGCTTTCCTTAGTGAATATTCCGGCTTCTTTAGCAGCTCTTGGGGTATTGGGTTTCTCAACTGCACTGGAAGCGTTGGAGAAATTCAAATTAGAGGCTATCAAAATCCCCACTAAAATAAATAAAAAGGCAAAAAGGGCATATAACAAAAAATCCTTACTCCTGAGGTTAAGTCTGGAGTTACCCATAAAACTCTCCTTTCGATGTAAATCTACATAATAATTAAAAAAAGTTTTTTGTCAATATAAATAATTTACTACTTTTTAAAAGTTAATTTTAATTTGTATCTTCTTGTTGTATAAAATCTTATCTTCATTTTCTCACAGTTATACTTAATATTAATACGCAAATTTTATAAAAATGTTCAACTTTTTTACTTGACCTTATCTCTTGTTGTCATATAATAAGATTCACCTTATTAGGAGTAACCATAATGAGAAGAAGCTTTATATTAGTTACCATATCCCTCATCATTATGTTCCAGTTTTTTTATGCCTTTTCCTCTGACAATAAAAAAGTTCTGGATTTATTTGATGACCTCCAGAAGGTTATAATCTCCCTGTCCAACCGTATTCAGCCCTCGGTTATACACATTGAAGTGGTTAAGAAATCGAATAGTTTTAAATATAAATCACTGGCTTCCGGACTGGTGGTCTCTCCCTCTGGTTATATCCTGACTAACGAACACGTGGTGGATGAAGCCCAATCCATAAGGGTCACTCTGACAAATAAATTAGAGTATCCGGCTGAGGTGATCGGCACTGACAAGCAAACCGATCTGGCCTTGATCAAAATAGAAGCAGATGAAAAATTGATCGTGCCCAAATTTGGTGATTCTGATAAGATCGAGGTAGGTGAATGGGTCATTGCTGTGGGAAATCCTTTTGGTTTCGACAGAACAGTGTCTTTTGGGATAGTTAGTGGCAAGGGCAGGGTAATACCCTTTTTACCTGAAGAGTCCAGATTGATCAGCGATTTCATTCAAACCGATGCAGCCATAGACCCTGGTTCCTCCGGAGGACCCCTGGTTAACTTAAAAGGAGAAGTAATCGGCATCAATTCAATCGGTTTGGGCCGTGGCCAGGGATTCACCATACCGATAAATACTGCTTTGAAAGTCAAGGATAAACTCCTGTCCGGGGGCGTAATCCAGAGAGGATGGCTGGGCCTATC
>JAOUFL010000004.1 GCA_029858245.1 Candidatus Zixiibacteriota bacterium | reverse complement strand
CGGATTACTTTTAACCTCGATATTAATGAAAAGAAAAGTCAGGGGAGCACTCCTTCTGGGAATCGCCACCTCCACCCTTCTGGCCATCATTCTGAATTATACCACCGGCCTTACTGCCTTTCCGGAAACAGGAAAAGCCATAATACCCGGAACCTTTTTCTCTTCACCAGACTTTTCCACATTTGGAAAATTCGATTTTACCTCGATCCTGAAATTAGGACTTCTTCCTGCACTGGTGCTTATTTTCTCGGTAATGCTCTCTGATTTTTTTGATACCTTAGGTTCGGTCATAGGACTGGGAACCGAGGGCAAGCTATTGGATGAAAAGGGGAATTTACCTCGAATAAATCGCGTTCTTTTAGTCGACTCTTTATCTGCGGTAATGGGGGGGGTAGCCTCCTCCAGCTCGGTTACGACTTATATAGAAAGCGCCGCTGGCATCTCGGCTGGTGGAAGAAGTGGTTTTTCAACTGTAGTGGTGGGGATACTTTTCCTGTTGTCGATCTTCTTCTCACCCATAGCCGGGATAGTTCCCAAAGAAGCTACTGCTCCCGCTTTAATCATAGTTGGATTTTTAATGCTTACCATCATCAAGGAAATCCCTTTTGAGAAATTCGAGGAGTCTTTTCCTGCTTTTCTGATTATGATAGTAATGCCTTTAACCTATTCCATATCTAACGGCATCGGATTCGGATTCATCGCCTATACTTTGATAATGCTCTTAGCCGGAAAGGGAAACAAGGTTCATCCTCTGATGTATCTGGTCTCCGCTGCCTTTTTCCTGGATTTTCTTTTGCCGGCCTTGAAGATTATTCTTGAATTCTAATTACGTAGATACAGTATATGCCCTGACTCCGCTTTAAACGATTGTTTGGTAAATTACAAGGTATGGAAAATTACCAAATTTCAAATTTTTTAGCTGCCCTCAGAAAAATCATTCTGCGAAGAGCCTGGTTTCCAGTGATGATATTCTTTATACATGTAGTTTGCTCACGCCTGATCCGGGTTTATGACCTGTTCCCTCCACTTGATATTCCCATGCACATAGCTGGTGGATTTGCCATTGCTTATTTCTTCTCAGGCAGTCTTCGTGCTCTGGAGGAATATAAATTATTACACCCCCTTGAGCATCTATTGGAGGATATATTGGTATTTACACTTACCTGCACAGCTGCAATCTTCTGGGAGTTTTTGGAATACATCTCGGACCACTGGATTAAAACACATGCTCAACCCGGACTGGAGGATACCCTGCTAGACCTGCTCATGGGAATTGCTGGTGTTGTACTTTATATAATTACACAAAAAATTCAGCCCCTTGAAAGGAGGTAAAAAATGGAGAAGTCAATTTGTCATATCGAGATCATGGTAACAGACTTAGACAGGGCAAATAAGTTTTATGCCGGACTTTTTGGCTGGAAAATTAGCGCCTGGAAAGGCTCCCCGGACTATTTGATGTTCAATACCGGCAAGGAGCCCGGAGGAGGATTTCAAAGAGTAGATAAGGTAAATCCGGGTGATGGGATACTTCTTTATATCTATGTGGAAGATATCGATAAGTACTTGAACAAAGCCAAGGAGTTAGGCGGCAAGATAGTCAAAGAAAAAGCCGAGATACCCAATGTCGGATGGTACGGGCTTTTCTCGGATTTAGATGGAAATGTAATCGGGGTTTTTAAGGGAAAATAATAACCGGAATACTTTTTTTAATTTAAGAGCGGAGTTAGCTTCCGCTCTTTTTTTGTAAATCTTTTGGTCGTCCTTTACCGTGAACAGACAAATCTGTATTAACTGCAGGGAGCAGGTCCTCCTCTGAAAAGAAAGCTTATCAGATAGATTACATCCGCCACAGATATCTTAACCACCACGCAATCTCCAGTCTCTTCCCGGCAGCAGTTAGCATCCCCCAATGACATTGGCTCAGGAAGTTTTCCACCTCTGAACAGATAATTTATCAGAAAAATCACATCCGAAACAGTGGTGGAGCCATCGGAATTAGCATCCCCTCGTAAATATTGTAGGACTGTATAATATAACATATCCGTTTCTCCAGGCTCAGGAGCAGGAACACTGGATACCATGGGGGTATCCTCATTCCCGTTTAATCTTACAGCTAAAGTATAAGTACCTCCTGCCGAGCCGGGCTCACCTATTATTCTTACAATATACTCCCCTACTAAAGGTTCTGGAATAATCACAAGGTCATCTTTGTCGTCATCCCCATTTACATCCTGAGTTGTATCATAGACCGCATTTGGTATGGTATTGAAACCTAATCCGATTGAGTCCCCCGGCGGGTCTGTGACTATGATGTCTACTGGTGAATAAGCAAGAAAGGTTAAAGTATCTTTTACCTGCAGGGGACCATATTTAATTGTGGCATAATCATAACCTGTTCCACTCTCCATGCTATAGCCGGTCACATATACATTACCAGAATCATCAATGGCTAAAGCCCAGGCCTCATCATCGGAACTTCCCGGGCCGTTGTACCTTCGCATCCAAACATTATCTCCAATGGAGTTATACTTCATAGTGAGATAATCATAACCCGTCCCGCTACCGATACTATAGCCATTCACATAAACATTCCCGAAACTACCGATGTGGAGTGAACGTGCCTCATCATTTAAGTTTACCGGTCCATTATATCTCATCACCCAGGCAGTGTAATCATCCTGGGCTATGCCGGGTGCACTGATCAAGAAAAAACTCATCAGGCATAATAACCTTTTCATCATTACTTCCTCCTTCAGCCATATCTGGAGGTTAGGTTATGGAAATTTAAAATAGTAACTTTTATAACGCCTGCGGTAAAACCTCCGGCTAATAGATAATACTGAGGATTTTATAAAAGAACAACCTTTCCCCCTCATCAAAACTTTGAAGCAAAACTCAGTTTGTAGCAATAATTTAATAACTGTCTTATAATTGTCAATAGGACTCTACCTCGTGTAAAAATTCATTTTTTCAAAAGAAATACCTCCTCTCTAAACTTGACACCAATCCTTCTATTCTTTATTATTTGTATGTCAGATATCGAGGAAATCATATGTTAACAAAAACTGGTTTCAGGTTCAGATATATACTATTTACCTTAATCCTTATAATACTGTTCTTCCTTTTTCTGGAGATAACCTTAAGGATTCTGGAATCAGGCCTTCATCTCATAGCCACAAGCACAGACCAGGAAAAACTGATAAGGGAAAACAAACTCTGGCAGCAGGAGCTTTTCTCCCGTTTTCTCGGAGTTCAGCAAAGAGATCCGCTTCTTTTATGGAGGTTTAAGCCCAACATTAATAAATCCATCTTTCAAACCAATTCCCGTGGACTTCTGGGACCGGAGATTTCCATAAGGAAACCTGATAATACTTACCGGATACTCTTACTGGGAGACTCAGCTCCGGTCGGGCTGGGTTTGCAAAGAAGAGAAGAGGCTTTTGGTGAACAATTAGTCGGGTTATTAAAACAGAGAAATCCGGAGAAAAAATTCGAACTGGTTAACACAGCTGTGCCCGGATATACCTCCTTACAGGGACTAACCTTTCTCAAACATTATGGGCTTCAATTCTCCCCTGACCTGATAATCGTTTATTTCGGAAACAATGATGCCTCCCAGAATGGATACATCTCCGATAAGGAATTAATGGGTAAAAATCAGAATGTGGTGGGAATTTTAGGGGCACTAAATCACCTCGCCACTTATAGACTGCTAAAAGAGCTAATCCTCCCTCTAAAATCGTATGTCGATCAGAAGTCATCAAAAGATAAAATTCAAGAAGTCGTGGTTAGAGTCGCACCTGAAGATTACTACCGTAATATGGAGGAAATGGTAAAATTTGCTAAAGATGATAATATAAAAATCATCTTGATAAATGTTCCGGTCCCTCTGGAGTGGCCCGCTGGCTTACAATTCAAGGTCTTCGCCAGCCTGAAAGACCAGAAAGGTAATCTGGTTATGGCAGACCAGACCCAGAATCTTTTAAAAAGAAAAATCTCCTATTGCATTGACTGGTCTCATTTTGCTAAAGTTTATGATAAGATAGACTGGTATTCAATGACTGTTTTCAAATCTGCTTACGAGGATCGGGGAAATGCTGATTCCAGCAAGTTTTTCTATGAAAAAGGATTACTCTCCCAGCCCGACAATACTGTCTATCTGAATAACTTGGGGGTTTTATACTGGAAGGAAAGCAATTATAGGATAGCAGAAAGTTATTTCAGGAAAGCCATTGAGAAGAATCCCCATTATCCCGTCTTTCATTATAATCTGGGAATTACCCTGAAGAATTCGGGCAGGCTGAATGAAGCAGAAGAGGAGTTGGAGAAAGCAAAGGAGCTGGACTTTCAGTCCCTTAGGATAAAAAATGTTTATGGAGAAAAACTCAAAGAGCTCTCCTCACGGTATAATATTCCACTGGCAGATGCAGTTTCAGCTTTTGATAAGGCAGGCAGGGAGAACCTGTTCATAGACCACTGTCATCCCACCAAAGAAGGGCATCGAATCATTGCAGAGGAGATTTATAAGACAATGATGCTACTTGAAGTGCACTGACCTTGATAGTACAGCATTCAGCTAAATAGGGGAGACATTCCAAAAAAATTATCTAAAAAGGAAGTGCCTTTTTTATACTGGGTTGAAAAGTCCTCAGGAAATCCTCAAACAAAAGTTGTGCCTCTTCTTCAGAAAGCTGTCCTAAAGGCAGGTTTATACGGATAAAAGCGGCATCTGTGGGTCTTCTCCTGAGTGCATTGAAAACCAGATCCAGCTTCAATCCCATTTCGCTATTTATAACTCCCCCTCTGGTCTGAAACCAGTAGTACATAATCTCCCTGGAGTTCTTCTCCGCTATCAGAAGTTTGTTCACCTTAAAGCTTGAACCGGAACCAGGGTCGATCCGGACTTTCTCCCGCTTCAATATCTTCCAGCCGCTGCCAGGAAGGCAGTGCTTTGGAGAATGAATCTGGGAGCCATACTCCTGACTTTTGAAATAGGAGATAAAAAACCATAGATTAGCTCCATCCCTCCTTACATATCTCCTCAGAGTAGAAACATCCACCTTGAGTAGCTCATAGGTCTGGCCAGAAAAAAAGAATTCCTCTCCTTTCCATTCTCGTATTTCAAGAGGGATAATTGAAAAACTGGGTAATTTTTTTGATTCCGCACGCGAATAACGCATAAGGTTAACCAGAACAGCGGTCAGCACAAAAAAACCTACAATTATCCAGAATTCTCCTTTTTTCCATTTCATTTATTTATCCTCAATAAAAAATATATGAAAAAAATCGATAAAAATCAACTCTTAGAGTATAAATTGAGAAAGGTCAAGATTATATTTCTGGGGATCCAGGCATTTCACTATCTTGCAGGATTCTACATCTTCTTCTGAGGATTGAGAGATTTTATTTAAATCCACACTCTGGTAACTGTCTTTTAATCCCTGCGGATCTGCGATGATCTTTACTTGAGGGGAGGTCAAATTCTCTGGATTATTCTTTATCACTAACCCCATTTTCCCGTCACTCAGAAGTACTAAAGAACCCACTGGATAAACCCCCAGCATATTGATGAAAAATTTCAACAGCACAGAATCATGCATCTTGTCACGGGAGTAAAACATTCTTTTAAGAGCTTCATCCGGTGGAATGGGGGTTTTAGAATATACCCTTCCTGAGGTCATAGCATCATAGGCATCCGCAATACTGATGATGCGAGAGTATAGATTCAACTCTCTATTATCCTTGAGCTGAGGATAACCTGTAAGATCTATATTGAGATGATGTTCAAAACTAACCATTATAGCCCGGATGGAGGATGGCTCAAGTTTTAAGCTGGTTAAAAGATTTTTTACCCCTATGACCGGATGTTTCCTCATTTTAACCCACTCGGATTCGTTAAAACTGGTCGGTTTATTTAGCAGTTCCAGAGGTAGTTTTACCTTACCGATATCGTGAAAAAGCGAGGCAACTCCCAACTCGCTCAGCTCCCTCTTACTCAAACCCAGCCTTAAACCCATAAATAGCGAATAAATGCAAACGTTGGCGGAATGGACATAAGTATATTCATCATAATTCTTCAGGGAGGAAAGCTCTAAAAAGATCTCCTCGTTTTGCAGTATCTGATCCACCAGCGATTGAACTACTCTTTTCACCTTAACGAAGTTTATCTCCTTATTGGACATGGCCTTCTGACTGGTCTCCTTGACCACGGAAATCGCTTTAAAGAAAGTTTTTTTAGCTAACTTTCTCTTGTCCAGTAAAATCTGGTGCGATTCTGAAGAGGGGATTTCTTTTTCCAGATGCAGGTGTTTAATATTATTCTCATAAACTTTGTTCTCCAGGCTGGTATAGGGATCATCCACATTGGAATCGAACTGCACCAGAATGTAAATAAAATTTTGCATCTCTTCTTGATCTATGCCGGACTCCAGGGAGAACTTATATAGTTTAAGTTTCTGAAAAAGCTCCATGATAAACCTGATGGCAACATAACTCTCGAAATCAAACCTCAGCCGCGCCTGGTTCAAGAAAAGATATCCATCTTTTGTGCTCAAGGAAAGCTCCTCCTCCTGCCGGATTATAATCTCGATAATACTCATCAGGGGATTGATTTGTTTTAGGAAAGCATCATTATTAGGCTCGTATAAAAATGCAGTCTTCAGGGTGGAGTAGAAGATATTTACCAGTTCCTTCCCCTTTCCAAGAAGGTAAATGAAGTTCTCCTTATTCTCTTGCCTTGTCTCTTTTTCTACCTGTTCTGCTATATTATTCAAATTGCAGCTCCTAACTTAAATCTGATTTTTGAATATTTTCCGAACTTTTGATTGAGACCTTTTCCCATAACGATTTCGCCTGCTGTCGAATCTTTCTGCTGCTTCTGGCAGATAGTTCTTTCAGACTATCCTGGGCCAGGGATGTATTGACGGAAGCTAAAGCTTTTAAAGCCAGGGAGGAGGTTTCTCTTTGTTTTTCCCTTTTAATCCATGTTCTTTTTAAAATCAATTTCTTAAGAAGGGATATGGCTTTGTCTTTATTTATTTCAACCCAGGATTGTAACAAAGCCTCCTTCTCTGTTTTGCTTTTGTCCCTGAAATCCTTTCTGCAAAGAATGCTGGACACTGAATCGATAACCGCCTGATCCTGTTTTTTACTTAAAAGCTTTGCTGCTTCGATTCTGAACCTTTCTTCTGAATCCTCTAAGACTCTCAAAAGAATTTTTGTAACCTCACCCCCCTCGATATTGGAAAGCGCTTGCAGGGTCTCTTTTCTTACCCTTATGTCCAGATGAGCGATGGTTTTCTTTAAGTAGGGAATAGCCACCGGGGAGCCGATTCTGCCTAACACCCACACTATATTCCTGACCACATACCATCTGCGATCATAAACTCCTTTGCCTAACAGGTCTATATTCTTCTCTCCTGCATTTTCCAGCACTCTGCAAACCATCCTTCTGGCAGGAAAGTGCTCCAGCTCTGCTAACATATCCACCAGATGGGGTATAGAATTCAAATTCAAGAGTGAGATATATTTTCCTGCAGTGTAAAGGTCCATTTTTAAATCCTGGTTTAAAACCCGGGTGAGGGTTTTGATCCTTTCATTATCTCCAGCACGGTTTATAGTATCCTTAATCCTTTCAGACCTATTTGACTGTGCCTTTTCCACATTGAATTTCTCCACCTCCTTGAGCATAAGTAACATCTCGGAGGCTAAATAGAAATCACCCTGACTCACCAGAGAATCCAGGAGTTTCTCCAGGATATTAACCGTTTCTAAAAATTCCTGTAGCTCCTTTTCCCCCCAGAATATCTCCCTGAGGATTAAAAACAGCTCTTTTAATGGCTCAAATTTCTTATCTTTTTCTACAAGAGTTTTTAGTTCCTTTAGCTCTTTCTCGGGTATCAGGTCTAAATCATGCACAAATCTATCGATTTCTATTTTGTGGGGAATTCCTTTACTCTTTTCTTCATTCTCATCTAATTCTATTTCCGAATAATAAACTTTTTTTAAATCGTTGTCTCCTATGGTTTGGGGCAAATCCGATAGTTCCTCGCTTAAAAACTCATCCACGACTAAAAACTTTATATGAGCTAATTCCTTTTCCCAGAAAAGAGTAACCATATCATCCTCGGGCAGATTCGACTTTATACAGCAGCTTATTATTTCCAGAATCGAATCAAGTTCATCCTGCTCTATCCCGCTAAGAAAAGTAATCTCTCTTATCCCGTCACGGTATAGAGCAAAAGAAATCCCCTCATCTTTTTTCTCCTCCTGGAGTATGATCTTGTCTCTGAAAATGAGTTTAGATTGATCCACCTGGATTTTTAGCTCTTCATATTTCTCCAGGAACTCCACTAATTTTTTGAAAAGGTTGTTCTTGAATTCTTTCGGTATGGGATTATCTGAAGGATAGATGCAGAAAATCTTCAGGGTCTTCACCAGAAGAGTCAGCAATTCCTGAACCTTTTTCAGAAGCTCATCAGAATCCTCTTGTAATTCTTCTATCCCGGATTGAAAATTATTGAGTTTATCAGGCATATTTACCCATCCAGGGTGGTTTGCTAACTTTTTCACCTCTTCTTAAGTTATTATCGTCAGGTTTAGTATATTATAAAAGGATAAAGAGGGGATATTTTGGTTGAAAAACCATCTCTGAGTTTGGGGGATTTTGACAGATGCTGAACTATAAAGTTTTCAGCTCACTATATAAGAATAAATCTGAATATCAGATTAAATATAAGATAAATACTTCCTTGGGGATTTCTTTAGATGTGGTTTAACATCTCATCTGCAAGCCGGTCAGCCTTTTCCCAGTCATCCTCAGGGACCCACAGGCTGATTTCAACTGGTGAAGTGGTGGAGTAGCTACCCAGCATTATCCCGATATCATCCCCTTTGATCAGCGCATGAATTCCTTGATTTTGCAGGGATTCTTTCAGCATCTCTGCATAGAGTCGGCTGGGAAGATTACGCAGGAACTTATATTTAACCTCTTTGTAGCTATCTTCGGATAGCTTATTAACTAAAGGAAGGTCACAATCACTGCATCTTTCTATGCCGGGTTCAAATTCGGCTTTACATTTCGGGCAATATGGCATAAAGTCTTCCTTTTTAAACAATGTTTCGGAGGTTTGTATAACTCCATTTCATTTCTCTGGAAGGCTAAAGCCTTCCGCTACAGCTTTTCTTACAAATCCGCCTGCTTTTTTCAATCTTTTTTCTGCCTCAACGCTGCTCACCATTGAAAGTATCATCACCAGAGCAGTCTTGACTTTACCATCCGAGAGTTGCAGGTATTTCTCCGCCTCCCTGTAACCAACGCCAGTCACCTCCATTATGATACGCTTGGACCTTTCCGAAAGTTTCTGACTTCTTGCCTGAAGGTCAACCATCAGATTCTGATAGACTTTGCCTGTTTTAATCATAGCAGTGGTGGTAAGCATATTCAAAATCAGCTTCTGTGCTGTTCCTGCTTTCATCCTGGTTGAGCCGGTTATAACCTCAGGTCCTAAAAGAGGAGAGATGATTACATCCGGTTTGATTTTTAATCTTTTAACCGGATTACAGAAGATAAAAATCGTTTTTGCTCGAATCCCTTTTGCGTATTTTAAACCTGCCAATACGTAGGGAGTTCTCCTGGATGCAGCTATACCCACTACAATATCATTTTTGTTCAAACCAGCTTTTCTTAAATCCTTAATCCCGGCAGCACTATTATCTTCCGCACCCTCTTTTGAGCGAACTAAACTCCTCCTGCCTCCGGCGATTATCCCTTTTATCATCTTTTGAGGAGTACCAAAAGTGGGAGGACATTCTGCAGCATCCAGAATCCCTAACCTGCCGCTGGTTCCAGCACCTATGTAGAAAAGCCTGCCCCCAAGCTTAAAGCATCTGACGACCAGCTCAACTGCTTTTGCTATCTGGGGGATTACTTCAGCAACAGCCCCAGCAACTTTCTTATCCTCGGCATTAATAAGCTTTAAAATCTGCTGGGTAGATTTTGAATCGATATCAAAAGTAGCGGGATTCCTGGCTTCGGTTACTAAATCCTTGATCTCCTTAAAAACTTTCTTGGACAAAGATTGAAGCTCCAGTTACCGGGCAGTTGTTACATATATATTAGCTTTTCGAGCTATAATTCCTGCACCAATCGTGCCGTGTACTCCTGCTCCTATATTCTCTGTGGGCAGGTTAGTCGGTAATGCAAAAGGTATCTCAGGATAGCTGAAAAAACTTTTGTTATAAGCTACAACATAGGTGTAATAATCGCCGGTTACAAGTTGGTCAGCCGTGTTCCGAAAAGCCTCAGGGGTAATGGTTGTGTCTGTGCTGCCAACTGTGGTTTTAAATAACCCTGCCCCGGTTACAGTATCCTGAGCCAGACTGAGGATATATTTTGAGGCGTTAGCTGATGAGGTCCAGGATAATTGCACTGAATGTCCCCCTGCATTTATACTGTCATTGCCCTGAAGAGGATTAATGTAAAAAGTATCTGGCATAGTAAAGCTAAAAGTTATAGTAACCGTATCCAGGGAACTTATGATTGAATCTATATAAGTGGTATTTACCTCAAAGGTATTATAGGGAAGAGTATCATAATATAATCCGGAACCGATATTGGGTATATTCTTATTCCCTACTTTAACTGTTGCATAATTGTAAAGGGTATCGTTTCTCCAGACTGCAAAAGAAGCAATATCCTTTTGAATATTCATATCCTTAACTACCACCCCGTAGATGGTGAAAGTTGGCTTCTCGCTCACCGGTCCTATCGGTTTCTTCTTACAGGAAAAGCCGAATAAAAAAATCGCTGCCAGCAAAAATATAATTAATTTTTTCATCTTAACCTCCCCATATATCTTTGTGATTACTCATTTTTTCCAAAGCCTCTTTTATCTTCTCCTCGGGTGCGGTTAGCGAAAACCTCAGATAACCTTCACCACAAGAGCCCAAACCTGAGCCGGGTGTGGTTAAAACCCCGGTTTTTCTCAACAACTCAAAACATACTTTCCTTGAGCTTTTGTTCTTAGGTATTTTAGCCCAGACGAAAATCGATCCCCCGGGCAGATCAACTTCCCAGCCCAGGTTTCTCAAGCCCGAAACTAAAATATCCCTTCTATTCTCATATGTTCGACATATTTCTCCAGTAACTTGAGGAGGAAGTGAAAGTGCTCTTATGGCTGCTTTTTGTATGACGTGAAACACACCGGAATCGAAATTCGCTTTCATTTCTCTTAGTTTACGAATCAGCCCTTTATTCCCCACCACAAAACCTAACCTCCAGCCTGTCATAGAGTAAGTCTTGGAAAAAGAGTGAAATTCCAGTATATTTTCCTTTGTACCATTTACTTCCAGAAGACTATTAGACTTCCCACCAGTAAAGGTTATTTCAGAATAAGCCATATCGTTGCATAATATTAACTTATTTTTCTTGGCAAACCTCATTGCTTTTTCTAAGAACTCCCCGGGAGCTAAAGCTCCGGTAGGATTATGAGGATAGTTCAGGTAAAGAAGTCTGGATTTACTTAAAACCTTTTTGTTTATCCTGTCTAAATCCGGCAACCAGTTATTCTCTTTTAAAAGAGGGAGAGAGTGGACTTTACCTCCGCAGATAATCACGCTCCTTTTATAAGCAGGGTAAGAAGGGTCAGGTACCAAGGCATAATCCTCCGGATTCATAAAAGCCAAAGGCAGATGAGAAAGTCCCTCTTTGGAACCGATTAGAATCAGAATCTCATCCTCAGGGTCAAGCTTGACCTTGAATCTGCGGAAAAACCAGTCAGCAATTGCAGATTTTAACTCGATCATTCCCTGATAAACCGGATGCCGGTGGTTCTCTGGATCATCGGCTGCTATTTTTAGGGCATCTATGATCTCTTTAGGTGGTGGAAGGTCCGGATTTCCAGAAGATAAATCTATTACCTCAATCCCTGAATCTATGGCTTTTTTCTTCTCCTCAGCCATTTCAGAAAAGACATATCTGCCTAAAGAAGCGAGTTTTTTCAGTCTGTCTGAGATTTTAATATTAGAGATATCTCTTTTCTTCATATTCCAAAAAGATTAATAATCAGTGTATAATCTAATATTAGCCCAACCCAAATCAAGATATTTTTAGGTTCTTTCTTCTGGAAATCAACTATTCTTCAAACTTGCTCACCCCACCACCCCAGGTCCCAAACCATCTGTTCCCTGAAGGGTCAATTGCTATTGCCATAACAAGATAACAGGAGATCCCGCTATTCATGCAGTGGTATTCAGTCCACTCACTCCCGTCAAACTTAATTACTCCATCTGGATATATACCAATCCAGATATTGCCAAAAACATCAGCTGCTATGGTATAAATATAGTTAGATGGTAGTATGCTGTTCGAGGTATCGTAAGTCACCCAGCTGGAATCGTCGAATTTACTTACTCCTTTACCAAAAGTTCCGAACCATTTGTTACCATCGATATCGATTGCAATTGAGGTTATCCAGTTATCCGCAAGCCCGCTGTTCGAGCTGTTATAGATAGTCCAGTCAGTCCCATTGAACTTACAAACACCACCCGTATGAGTTCCAAACCATTTATTGTCAAAAGCATCAACTGCAATATAAAATATGGCGTTGTCTGGAAGTACGCTGTTAGAGGTATTGTAGGTGGTCCAGTTTGAGCCGTCGTACCTGCTGACACCCTTCATCGTTCCGAACCATTTAGCATCTGAAGAATCGATTGCTATGGTCGTTACACTGTTGGATATAAGCCCGCTGTTTGAAGTGTCGTAAGTAGTCCATACAGAGTCATCCAATCTGCTAACACCAGCTATGGTCCCAAACCATAAATTGTACTCAGCATCAATAGCTATTGAACTTATTGTATCATTAGCCAGCCCGCTGTTTGAAGTATCATAGGTACTCCAGTTGCTCCCGTCGAACCTGCTTACCCCGGAATAGGTTCCAAACAATTTGTTGCCAGAATGGTCTACGACTATGGCTACTACATAGTTACTTACCAGATCACTGTTTGAGGTATTATAGGTAGTCCATTTTGATGGAATCTCTGGTGGGGGCTCGCTTTTGGTTGATTTCTTCTTGCAAGATAGGAACATAAAGCTACCAAGTATTATCATAACCATAAATAAACTAAACCATTTTTTATTCATCTCAGACCTCCATTGATTTTTAAGGACTTTTTCCCTGTTTAACAAAATGTGATTTTCTTTTAAGGTAAAACTAATGTAAATTTATCTTCTTTTAAAATCAAGATAAATTTTTAAAAACAACCGCCCGACAAAAAAGTCGGGCGTTACAAACCTCTTCCTGCAAGGAGAGGGGATATTTATCTCACCACAGCCCTCCCCTGCAGAAGATAAAGCTTATTTACTTCCCCTGTAGGGGAAGGATAGGATGGGGTCTGAATAAAAAAAGGGACAGGACATTGTCCTGTCCCTACATAATATAATACAAATCTATTCTGTTACCTCCCGGCTTATCCTCCCCAGTGCTGCCTGGGCTGCAGCTAAGCGGGCAATCGGGACTCTGAAAGGCGAACAGCTCACATAGTTCAATCCCAGTTTATGGCACAGGAGAATCGAATCCGGATCCCCGCCGTGTTCACCGCAGATACCGATTTTAAGATCAGGTCTTGAGCTCTTGCCTTTTTTCACACCCAGCTCCATCAACTGCCCCACACCATTGACATCAATGGATACAAACGGATCTTTGGAAATGATGCCGTGTTCCAGATAATATTTTATGAATTTCCCTGAATCATCCCTGGAGAAACCGTATACCGTCTGGGTCAGATCGTTGGTCCCGAAGGAGAAGAACTCTGCCCCGGAGGCTATCTCATCTGCGGTTAGGCAGGCTCTGGGTATCTCCACCATCGTGCCCACCAGATATTTTATCTTCACCTTATACTTTTTCATAGTCTCCTCCGCCACCCTTACCACAATCTCCTTTTGATTCTCGAACTCTTTTATGTTACCCACCAAAGGTATCATCACCTCTGGAACAACGGTCTTGCCTGATCTGGCTAACTCACAGGCTGCCTCGAAGATCGCTCTTACCTGCATCTGGGTTATCTCCGGATACACGATACCTAATCTGCAACCGCGGTGTCCCAGCATGGGATTGAATTCATGCAATTCCTCTATACGGGATAAAAGTGCTTCCTTCTCTTTGATCTTCTCTTCATCCTCTTCTTTGGCTTTCATCACTGCAATCTCCACCATCAGATCCTCCCGGTTGGGAAGAAATTCATGCAGAGGAGGATCGAGCGTCCGAATGGTTACCGGATAACCTTTCATGGCGGTAAATAATCCTTTGAAATCGCTTTTCTGAAATGGCAGTAGTTTCTCCAGAGCCATCTCCCTTTCCGCCGGGTCTTTGGCTAAGATCATCTCCTGAACTATGGGAAGCCTGTCCTTGGCAAAGAACATATGCTCGGTACGGCAAAGCCCAATCCCTTCAGCTCCGAATTTCATGGCTTGCTCTGCATCCCTGGGTATGTCTGCATTGGTCCTCACCTTAAGGATTCTTACCTCATCTGCCCATTTCATAAATTCCCCGAACTCCCCGGTCAGCTCCGGTTCTATAGTAGGTACCTCTCCCAAAATGACTTCTCCGCTTGAACCGTTTAGTGAGATGATATCTCTTTCCCTGACCACCAGACCTCCAACTGAGAATACTTTTCTCTGTTCATTTACTTTGATATCCTCACATCCCGCCACACAGCACTTTCCCATACCACGTGCTACCACGGCAGCATGAGAAGTCATACCGCCTCTTGCTGTTAATATCCCCTGAGCAACAGCCATCCCGCTTATATCATCCGGATTGGTCTCCTGGCGAACCAGAATGACCTTTTCGCCTGACTGGGCAAGCTTTACTGCATCTTCTGCGGTGAAGACAACCTTACCTGTAGCCGCGCCGGGTGAGGCAGCTAAACCTCTGGCAATAACACTTACCTGTACTTTCGGATCGATCCTTTTATGCAGAAGCTGGTCCAGCTGAGCAGGCTCTATCCTCATCAATGCTTCTTGCTTGGAGATCAGTTTCTCTTTCACCATATCCACGGCAATCTTGACTGCAGCAGGAGCGGTTCTCTTTCCAGTACGGGTCTGGAGCATATAAAGCTTTCCTTCCTGTACTGTGAACTCGAAATCCTGAATATCCCTGAAATGTTTTTCCAGCTTGGCAGTTATCTGTCTTAACTCTTTGTAAACCTTCGGCATTTCGCTTTCCAGTCCTACTATCGGTTTAGGGGTCCTGATCCCGGCTACCACATCCTCTCCCTGTGCATTAATCAGATATTCACCGTAAAATTTCTTCTCACCTGTGGAGGGATTACGGGTGAACCCAACCCCGGTACAGGAATCATCACCCATGTTTCCAAAAACCATAGTCTGAACATTAACCGCAGTTCCCAGGTCTCCGGGAATATTATTTAACCGGCGGTAGGTTATGGCACGTGGATTATTCCACGATTTGAAAACCGCCTCAATGGACATCTCCAGCTGTTTGTAAACCTCCTGGGGAAACTCATCTCCGGTTTTCCTTTTAATCATGCTCTTATATTTCTGAATTATCTGTTTTAGGTCATCTACCGTTAAGGAGGTATCCAGTTTTATGTCTTTCTCCTCTTTCCTCTTCTGGATTATTTCCTCGAACTCTTCTTTATCCAGACCCATCACCACGTTTCCGAACATCTGGATAAACCGCCTGTAGGAATCGTAGGCAAACCTTTCATTTCTGGTTTTCTTTATAATCCCCTGAACAGTCTTATCGCTCAAACCCAGGTTCAGTATGGTATCCATCATCCCGGGCATGGAGAACTTTGCCCCGGATCTTACTGAAAGAAGAAGCGGATTTGCGGTATCCCCGAATTTAATACCGAACACCTTCTCCAGCTTGGATATATTTTCCTTCAGCTCTTTATGAAGCTCACGCGGGAGTTTCATATTGTTCTTATAGAAAATATTACACATCAGTGTGGTAATGGTAAAACCCGGAGGAACCGGAATCCCGATGTTAGCCATCTCTGCCAGCCCGGAACCTTTACCGCCCAAGAGATCCTTCAAGTTTCTTCCTCCCTCTGTTTTACCGTCTCCGAAGAAGTAGATATATTTTTCACCCTTCCTGACAATTTTTGCTTTATCTTTTACCTTTTTCACTTTTTTTACCCTCGATGTTTTACTGGTTTTCTTTACTCTTTTCGACATGTTTCACCTCCAAAAATTGATACTATAAATACTGAAATTTCTTAAAAAATCAAGAGAATTTTAAAAAATTAAATTAGACTTACAGCTTTGTATTAAGCCGGTTTTCTGAAATTTTTGGGGAACCTTGGATTGGGAAGTTAAGGCTATGGATAACAAGGAGTTGTAAATGTGATGAATGTCGGAGTACCTATTCAACTTTTTTAATGGCTCTGATCACCTCATATTCGGAAGTTGCAGCCATGAGTTCATCATTTAAAGAATCTGAATGAAAAAGTTCTGCTAAGGCTTTGAATACTTTAAGATAAAGGGCATCATCATAAGGTGGCGCAGCCATCACGAAGAAAAGATGAGCTGTTCCGTTATCTATGGAATCAAACTCATAACCCTCTACTGAACGGGCAAAACCCATGACGAAATCCCTTACCTGAATAGTCCGCACGTGAGGTAGGGCAATACCCTTTCCAATACCCGTAGAAGCTTTCTTCTCACGGTTTAATAGATCGAGATAGAGTTTATTTTTATTGCACACCTTCCCTGAGTTATCCAGTAAGTCAACCAGCTCTTTTAAAATCGCTTTCTTTATACTCCACAACCTTTTCTGGGGCGGGATTTCTTTCTCCGTATCGAACTCTACCTTACTCTCCAGTTTTAACTTGATAAGCTCAGGTTTTAAGAACCGCGATATGTTCAACTTGTAATCACCTCGGATATTAAGATTCAACCTCACACATTTTTTATCGGCAAAAATTAACAAATACTTTTCCTCTGCGAAACTACTCGTTTAATTTAAATAGATCCGATGCCACTTCGCTATAAACTCTAGTAATTTATATACGCATCTATTTTCCTAATTAATACCTGTGAAACCTTTTAAACCTTAAACTGCAAGCGACAATGTACTGTTTTCCCGAACTCTTTCAAAATGCTGAAAGTTATATATTCTTAAACCTTTTTTTCAGCTCTAGTTCAAATCCGTATTTCCTGGCGTCTTGATTTATAATTTTATAAAGCCCTTTCTTTTTTCCAACAGGAAGGAGATTAAAACTATCCGGAGAAACTATTCTCTCAATCAATTCCGAAGCCCTGGCTGCAGCAGTTTTTCCTCCCTTCTTTTCCCATTCACCCAGGTTCAATCTGTCTATTACCGGGCTGGGGAAGAAGAATTCTTCTTTAAACCACTTAAGGGTATGAGCAGAAGTCAAAAAACCCCTTTCCAGAAACTCCTCTGTGAATAGCTCGAATACCGGATTTTTTTCTCTATAGGAAATCCCTTCAATCAGGCGAAATGCCATCCCGCAGATCTCGTTATCTATAATCAATTTTTCCAGACTCTGACAGCTTTCAAAATCAAGCATCCCCGGTCCGGAGATAACGTTTACCCCGGATAAAGCAGCAAGAACCGCTCCGATTCCCGATTCCAAGCCGGCTTGATAATCCAGGGCCTTGGAATCGCTCAAGCCCATATAAGCATGGGTTGGTAAGTTGAAATACTTGCCTATCTGATTATATGCCGAATCAATCATCATAGTCTCTATCGCACCCATGGGTGTTGTCCCGGTTCTCATATCGAAAGATGCAGGCGAGCCTCCATAGATAATGGGTGAGCCTTGTTTTGCCAGCTGATGTATTACAATTCCGCTCAAGTTCTCTGCGGTATGCTGGATTATAGCTGTGCTTAAAGTTACGGGTGAGGTAGCTCCAGTCAAAGGCATGGAAACCAGCTCTGCGGGAATCCCGCTCCTGGCACAATCGATCAAATTCTGGCAGGTTAAATCACTCCATTTCAGGGGAGGTGAGGGACAACAATCGAATATGGCTAAAGGCTTCTGGCTTAAGTTTTTATCTCCTTCCCTGATGCAGGTTAACATATCTTTCATTATCCTGAACGATTCTTTCTCAAACGTTCCCGTAACCACTGGCTTGGAGGAATATAAAAGCGAGACAAAAAGCCTGTACCGATCAGCCATTTTTTTAGGAACATCTGAGGGAATCAGTGCAGTGCTCTGGGCTTTGATATACTTAAGCTTATCTGTGAGCTGGGCAAATTTGATCAGATCAGAGGTAAATGGCGCTCTGATTTTATCTTTCCTGTAATCATAAATCCATAATGCTGCAGAACCTGGATCAAAATGAACGTTATATCCTTGAAGGTCCAGCGATAGATCACCCTCTCGATTATAGACTTCAATCCTTTCAGGAGCAGTTTCCATGCATTTCTCAACTAAATCATTTTTTATATGAGCTCTTTTCTTTTTATCTATTACTACTCCAGCGGAATCTAAAAGCTTCAGTCCCTCCTTATTCTCCACAAAAACACCTACTTTCAAAAGAAGCCCCAGAGCTTCGTCTATTATTTTTTCGATCCTCTTTTTATTTAGAAGTTCTAATCTGGGACGTTTTCTCAAATTTCCTCCTTTACTGCAGCGACCCCGAAAGGTTTATACTGAATTATTCACTTTTTTAAATCGGCATCTCTTAAAGCCACAGATCTCGCAGGGAGTTCTCTTATCCCTGAAAGGTTTATTATTTAAATTAACTGCAAAGGAAACAGATTTTCTCGGCTTCATCATAAAAGATTCGTTCAAAGAAACTCCGATTCTTTTCGCAGGCAGAAGCTCAAAAAAAAGCTTCTGCATCTCCAGTCCCCACCCGCCGTATCCGGGACTGAATCTGGTGCTGCCATAAAAGCCTTTCTTCAAAGCTGTTTCTTTAATAACCTGATCGACATATTCCGCTGTTAATTCCGCTGCTACGGAACCGATAGCATCCAGGATAACTGCCTTCCCCGGTTCTCCTCTTTCGCTCAGCTTCCTTACTTCGTTTTCCAATCTCTTCCCGATGGTGCAAATGCAGAAAGCCACCTTTTCCGATGATTCGAAAAGACATTTAGCTTTTAATCCTCTGGAGCTTTTTATAGTGAAAACACCTTCAGGTTCAATCAGTCCGGATGAGGTTTTCACCATTTCCCGGATAAGTTTTTTTGAGCTCTTTTTTATTTCTCCGCACTCGGGACTATGACCTAAAAGCCTGGCAACCTCTTTACACTCGATTTTTATTCTGATGCCCTTTACCAGCTTAAACATTTTTTCTTTAAATGAAGTTCAAAACCTTCAAATCTTTATTTTTAAGATCCTCTGCTTTATTTAATTGCATGAGTTTTAAAGTTTATCCGGATAATTCGGAAGGTTTATACTCCAGGACCTTTTTTTATTCGTAGTTTATTCATTTTCTCGTTAATCACCTTAGTAAATCCAGGAGTTGTGCCGCAACATCCTCCTACATAATTTGCTCCTGATTTTACCATTTCGGTTATATCTTCTGCAAAAAGGGTTGGTGTTTGCAGATAGACTGTTTTCCCTTTGATTATTTTTGGTTTCCCCGCATTTGGCTGAGCGATTATAGGGAGGTCCGTACACTTTCTCATAATGGACACCAGGTCAATCATCTCCTGGCTGCCCAGGGTGCAGTTTGCCCCAACCACATCTGCTCCTGCCTCTTTCAGTTTTCGGAAAGAGGATTTGACCTCGTCCCCCATTATGGTAAAATATCCTTTGGGCTTTTTCTCAAAGGTCATACAGACAAAAAGCGGAACAGAGGCAACCTCCCTTACTCCTTCTACTGCAGCTATGGCTTCCCGCAGGTCATACATGGTCTCAATAGAGATAAGGTCAACTCCCCCGGAAACCAGTATCCTCGCTTGTTCTTTAAAAGCCTTCTTCAGGACTTTCAGCTCTGCTTTCCCCACAGGTTCAAGAAATTCACCCGTGGGTCCGATATTGCCGGCAACATACTTTTTAACCGGGCAGGCCTCTCTTGCAATACTTATTGCAGCCAGGTTAATCTCTTCCATCTTTTTTTCATATCCTGATTTTTTTAACTTTACCCCATTAGCACCAAAGGTGTTGGTCTGGATGACATCTGCACCTGTCCAGGCGTATCTATGATGAATCTTGTATACTATCTCTGGCTGTAACAGATTCCAGAGCTCGGGTGGTTCGTTGAACTGCAGTCCATAGGAAAAGAGCATGGTGCCCATAGCACCATCAAACAAGACCACCCTCTCTTTGCCCAACTCTAATACCGATTTTTTATCCACCTTTCTTTTCATAACCTGATTCCTTTTGAGTAATTCTCACTGCCGAGATTGCATTCTCGCCATAAAAATCTGCCCCGATCTCTTTTGCCCATTCCTGGCTTGCCGGGGCTCCACCCACCATCACTTTGATTTTCCCTCTCAGTCCAGTTTTTCTCAGCCCCTCGATTACTTTCACCTCATTTTGCATTGTGGTAGTAAGCAAAGAGGAAATACATAAAAACCTGGGACGGTGTTTTTCTGTCATTTTCACGAAAACCTCTGCCTTTACATCCACTCCCAGGTCAATTACCTCGAAACCATTAGCTGAGAGCATGGTGGCAACCAGCATTTTCCCTATATCATGTATATCCCCCTCAATGGTTCCGATAATGATCTTGGGCAAGCTCCTTTTTATAGATTTATCTTTCAGAATCCTTTTTTGCAGAATCGAAATCCCGGTTTTCACCGTTTCTGCTCCCAAAACCAGCTCAGGCAGAAAACAGCTTCCCTCCTCCCAGAGCTTTCCCAATTCCTGAACACCCCTCACCAATCCTTTATCAATTACCAGATAAGGATCGTAACCAGACCTTAAAGCTTCCCGTGCTAATCTGACTGCTTCCTCTTTATTACCTTCCAAAACTGTATTGTAAGTTTTTTCCAGAAATAGTTTCAAATTCTTTTCCATCCGCTTGACTCCTTTGTTTATCACGTCTAAAACCTTAACTAAATAACTGATAAAACACAAGATTGTCAATTAGAATTAGCGTAGGAGGGGCAATTTACCAATTATTCCCTTGACTGCAGATATATAACATTATATTAAAGAAGAAATGAGAGGTTAATTGATATAAAGATGAACTCGGAAAAATTTAGTCTGAAACTGGTCTGCCCCTTTGACCACTCAGAATTAAATCTGCACGAAGATGTGCTTACCTGCAGCAAATGCCAGAGGGAATATAAGATATCCGGTCGAATCCCCATAATGTTCGATTTGAACCTGCTTCAGGAAGAGGAGAGAAAAAAAGAGGAGATGGAGATTTTCGATAACCTGAGCTCCTATAAGGATTTTATGAACCGGGCTTATCTGAAAGCACTGAAAGAAGATACCTTAAACTCGCTTTTGAATTTCAACCTGCAGGATAAAGATATCCTGGAAATCGGTGCCGGGATAAGTCTTTTTGCGGAAAAACTCTCGGAAAAAAATCATCTTGTGCTCACCGATATAAACGAGACCCTGTTGAAACAGAATCTGCAAAATTGTGATTTAGTCGTAGCCGATGCCGAGAATCTTCCTTTTCCGGATAAAAGTTTCGATTTCATCTGTCTGGTCGGGGTTCTGCACCATCTTCCTCATCAGGCTAAAGGGATAAAAGAGTTGAAAAGGGTATTGAAGGAGAATGGAAAAATATTTATCAGCGAACCGACCAGATGGAGTGTTAATCTGATTTACTATCTGGGAAGAAAACTTTTTATTCTACTGTTCGGGAAGGAATTTGTCAGAAAGCTGGTTGGCTGCGGCACACCGGATGAAGCATTTCTTGATACCGCAGAGCTAAAAAAGACTTTCTCTGTAGAATTCAACATCAAGGTTAGAAAGATTTCGCCTATCCGGCTCCTGCCTGTAAAATTCTTTGACAATATAAGCTTTGTTCCCAAACTAAACCGTTTCTTGGAAAAACTTCCCCTATTCAGGAATATCGGTGCAATTGCCCAGATAACCATAGAGCCCAAAAAATAAACAAACGCCTTAGAAAAAGGAAAGGAGAGATTCTTCCCTGCCTTTGGCTGGATCAGAATGACAAGGTTGGACGGTTCGTGTCATGCTGAGTGTAAACGAAGTATCTTTTAAGAATAAGGGGTTCTTCTTCCGTCTTTTGCGAAATCAGGATGACAAGATCAATACTTTGAAAAAACTTGACAACACCCTTTGGAAAACTATATTGGTCAACAATAAAGGGTTTTTGCAGTACAATCCTTTGTTGGAATAAATCTTATTGCGCCTTTAGCTCAGCTGGTAGAGCAACTGACTCTTAATCAGTGGGTCGTGGGTTCGATTCCCTCAAGGCGCATTTTTTTGGGATTGTTAAATTACTTTTCAATGATTAGTGTTAAAACCTGTTGCTACACTCATCACCCTCTTCTTGTAAAGAAAAGGTATGGGAAGAGGTTCCCGTAAGACAATAGAATGCGGAAACCACTTAAAGGATTTCAACTCATCAAGTCAAGTTATACAGAAACTTATTTTCTACTTTTCAAAGCTTGATACCCCAACCGAGGGATACTGAGAAATCTGGAGCAGAATCTGTTACTCCTAAAGCTACACTACCGTTTAGATTTGGTCCAGAATCTAAATAATAAGCCAGCCCGAGACCTATCTGGGCTGATGGGCCAGCATCATCGATGACCTCGCTGCAACCAGAGAAAGAAACAAGCAGATTGAGCTTTCTATTAACTATTGGACGTCCAATAGCCAGGCTGTAAACAAAAGCATCCTTAAGCTCAAGGCCAGTTAGATCTCCTAATCTCCAATAGCTCAGATCAATAATCGCCAGACAAATACTCAAAGCTTTGGATATCGACACACCGGCACCATTATCAAACTCTCCGGTTCCAAAGCCATCTTCCACATCAGCCAGAGGCACTTTGAAACCTGCAGTAAGGCTAATTGAGGGTAGAGCTTTCACTTCCTCCATTAATCGCCAATTGGCTTGTATAAACAGGTCTCCCAAGCCAATCTCCTGGTAATCAGTTGAATCGTAGAGTACCACCCTTTCCCCATGTCCCTTTTTGCTCACCTCATTGCTTTGGGGACCTCCGGTGGGGATTGCGCCAGTGCTGCTATATGAGACCCAGGGTGTGTTCTGCTTAATTAGAGGTAGATTTGCAGAAAACTGAAAAGATCCGATAGACACGGAAAGTCCATTAAACAGATATAGACTATACGTCCGTTCATTGAAAATGTAGTCACCGCTGGTAAGTTGCAGCGACCCGTTGTAGGTCACCTCTTGCCCCAAAAGAATAGAAGGGGTGGTTGAGATCGCCAGCGCCATCCCAACCACCCCATACCACTTTCTAAAACATAGTTTCCAGATGTGGACCATCCTGAGTTTCTTACCTTTCAGGTACACCCTCATTAAGCCGTTCGGTCATCCGCTCCATAAGCTGCAGCATATTCTCCATCCCCTTAACCATATCTCCCATACGCTCTTGCAAGCGCTCCATATCTTGCTTCATCTCACGGTCTCTGGTCATCTCCCGATTCTGCATCATCTCCTGAGCATTCTCCATGGTCTTCTTCATATTCTCAGCCATAACCCCCATCGATTCACCCATTCTCTGCATTAAACGGTCTTGTTCCCTTGTCTGTTCCTGTGTCTGTTCCTGCTGCTTCTCCTGCATCTGTTCCATTCTCTGGTTCATGGTTTGAGTTAGCTTGTGTGCTCTCTCAGTCAGCCGGTTCATATTCTGCATCATCTTCTGCATCTGCTCCATTTGCTGCTGTCTCATCATCTCCTGTTTTTGTTCTGCCTGCTGGGCTGAGACTAAACTGACGGCAGCAGCCCAGAACACCACCACGATAATCAGCGTGATGGCTGTTTTATGTGTCTTGAGCATGGTTCCTCCTTTCTTAGCTCAATGCTATGTCGTATTATAGGGACAATTAATCTTTATTATTAACAATATATCTTTTTAAAGACCAGTATATATATCTTTTTTCAAATATACTATCAATCTTACCAATTTGTTTAACACAGTTCGATAAAAGCAGTTTTCTTATAATCCTTAAATTTCCCAAATTCTGATTGCTATCTATAACGCCTTCCTTAAACTTATCTAAAAATAACAGACATTCTGAATATCGGTAATTCGATTGGCTTTTTTTAGATTTAGTTACACTCTGACTAAGTCTGTATATTATCTACTACCTGAATATCTCCTTTATTATCTCTAACGACCCATATACCAGCAGCTTGTCATGTTCCTTTATAGTCTCTTCTGCTCCTGGGACCGGGATCCACCTCTTTTCCCTTTCGATCCCTAAGACCAGAAGTCCTCGGCTACTTAATTCACACTGGGAAAGTGAATTTCCGATTATAGGAGATCCCTCTTTTATTATCGCTTTTACCAGGCCAAACCCCTCTGCTAAATGAAGAAGATCCTCAGTTGATCCTTCCTCTAAAGGCCGGGACTTGGTAAGCCTATCTTCAATATAGCTCTCCCATCTTCTGATAAATCCCTTATGTGTTGCTACTTTGTAAACTATAAATATCCCTACTACTAAGAGCACCACATTAATGGGTAGTTGATAACCTTTGCTGGACACCAGTGAAGAGGTCCCAGTTACAATCACTGTGACCACACCAGCATTACCCAGTATCATAAGCCAGGTAACGATCTTCCGTCTCTTTGGATGACTTACCACAGATTCAGCCTCCTTAGTAGTAAACCCAGTCCCAGAGAATGCGGAAAGTGCTTGAAACTTCGCTCTTTTTTCTTCCATTCCTGTCATCATCAGAGCTATTGCTGCTGCTCTTACGATTAAAAAAGAAAAAAGGATAACCAGTAAGGTAGGCAAAAGAAGAAATGAACCACTCATCTTGACCTCCAGCTACAGCCATTTTTTTCTTTTAAAATAAAACACCAAAAAACCTGTAATGCCTGCTATGACCAGCCAGAAAGCCCAGGGATAAACCCAGTGCCATTTGAGTTCAGGCATGAATTCGAAATTCATCCCGTAGATACCCGCGACAAAAGTCAGGGGTATGAATATGGTGGCGATGATGGTTAAGACTTTCATCACCTCATTCATTCTATTGCTCACACTTGAAAGGTAAATATCCAGCATCCCGGAAAGCATATCCCGGTAGGTCTCCACGGTATCGATCACCTGGATGGTATGGTCATAAACATCTCGAAGATATAAGCCTGTAGATTCATGAATGAGTGATGATTCTTCTCTTTCCAGTTTACTAATCAACTCCCTTAATGGCCATACGGATTTACGCAAGAAGATCATTTCTCTTTTTAAATTATGAATTGTTTGTAAGGTCTCCGGTGTTGGATTCGTTACCAATTCTTCTTCCCTTGACTCTATCTTTTCTCCAAGCTTTTCCAGGATGATGAAATAGTTATCCACAACTGCATCTATAAGAGAGTAAGCTAAATAATCTGTTCCCAATTGTCTAATTCGACCCTTCCCAGCTCTGATTCTCTCTCTGAGCGGATTGAAAACATCCCCTTCTATTCCCTCCTGAAAGGAGATGACGAAATTCGAGCCCAAGATTAAACTTATCTGCTCGATAACTATCTCTGTATTTTTATCATTCGG
>JAOUFL010000130.1 GCA_029858245.1 Candidatus Zixiibacteriota bacterium | reverse complement strand
GCCCCCTAAAAAGCATTCTTAGCAGAGGCTTTGGAGAGTAATCCTCTAAGTTCCTGTGATAAATTCCCCTGTGTTAGCAAAAATTTCTTACTCCACCAGCCTCAGGGGCATAATCAAACAGAGATAATCTTCACCCTCCTTTTTCTGGGCTGAAGATACCAATCCAGCAGAGACAGGACTTGAGAGCTCGAATATAACCTCGTTACCATCTATCTGTTTCAGTATATCCTGTACATATAAGGCATTATAACCTATATCCATATCCTCGTTTTTGTAATCACAGACTATTTTCTCTTTTGCCTCTCCACCCATATCAAAATTAGCCGAGGAAAGTATTAAACTGTCTTTTTTAAATGAAAATTTAACCTGATGGGTTAAAAGATTAGATAGTATCGAAACCCTTCTAACTGTCGAGGCTAAGAGATTTTTGTCCACAATCATTTTCTTATCATTATTCACGGGGATAACCTGATCGAAATTGGGGTATGGTCCTTCAATAAGCCGGGTTGACAGAACAGTATCGCCCAGGTTGAATACCAAACTATTTTGCTCAAATATAACCCCGATTTCTCTGTCCTCCTCACCAGTGAGTCTAAGTAACAGATTTAATATCTTAGGAGGTATTATCACATCCTCGTGCAGTCCTTTTAATATTTTATTTGTTTTGGAAAATTTGGCTAACCGGTGACCGTCCGTGGCAACCATCTGTATATTCTCACCCTTGGTCTGCCACAGAACCCCATTCAGGGCTGGTCTGGTTTCATCCATAGAGGCAGCAAAAAGAGTTTTACTTATCATCCTGTAAAGATCTGAACCCGGGATTTTAATCTCCTTGGTCAGGTTCACCGTAGGTAATTTTGGAAATTCTTCCACCGGCAATACTGGTAATTTATAATTACCGGTATTGATTTTTATCTCGACCCTGTTTTCAAGGGAGTTGACCTCAATCTGGGTTTCGGGTGATTCCCTGACTATCTCGGTAAAAGTTTTAGCGGGAAGAGTTATCGCACCTTTCTTTGAGGTATTTGCAGGTAGGGTGATGGTAATAGATATATCCAGATCGGTAGCCGCCAATTTGATTTTAGAATCCTCTACTTCCAATAATAAATGAGATAAAACCGGCAGGGTGGTTCTACTCGGGACCACACTTATGATATTCTGTAAAGCGGTAAGTAAATTACTTTTCAAGATTGTGAATTTCATTTATCCTCCTAAAGTTATTTTATATATTAAAAGATATTAATAATAATAATGTGAATTTGTTTAATATTAAAATTTAAATTAAACTAACCACTTATATTTTATCAGCTTTGCTAAAAAACCGCATCATTTATTCCGGTGGATAAGATATTAAAAATATAGATACTTTTCAATAATTTTTTTTATTCTTTTATTCTCCACATCAACTCAACAACTTATGAATATATATAGTTGATAATCTGATCGACTTTATATTTAAAGTCAGAATTTTTTTTCAAATTATCAGCAATTAAACTAATAGCATGAATTACCGTGGAATGATCCCTGCCCCCGAACTCCAGTCCTATGGTTTTAAGTGAAGCCCTGGTTAGATTCCTGGCTAAATACATTGCCACCTGACGGGCTAAGGCGATCTCCTGAGTTTTCTTTTTGGAGCAAAGATTCTCCTCGCTGAGGTTAAAACTCTGAGCAACTTTCTGGCGGATTTCTCCTATGGTTATTTCCCTGGAGCCGTTTTTTATCACATCCTTCAAGATATTTTTGGCTAACTCCAAATTCAAGGTTTTACCGTTAAGAGAGGAGTAGGCCAGAAGACGTATCAATGCTCCCTCCAGTTCCCTTATGTTGGAGGTAATGTTATTGGCAATGAATTCAGCTATTTCATGGGGGATTGTAACACTGTCAGATTCACATTTTTTTTGAAGAATTGCTATCCTGGTCTCCAGGTCTGGTGGCTGGATATCAGTAACCAGCCCCCACTGCATGCGGGAAAGTAATCTTTCCTCCAATCCCTTTATTTCCCTGGGAGGGCGGTCTGAAGTTAATACTATCTGCTTGCCGCTCTGGTAAAGAGCGTTGAAGGTATGGAAAAACTGAACCTGTGTACTCTCCTTGCCTGCAAAAAACTGGATGTCATCCAGGAGAAGAAGGTCGACATTACGGTAAAAATTTACAAACTCCTGAGTTGTACTGTTGGTAATAGAGCTGATAAAATCGTTGGTAAATTTTTCACTGGTAGCATAGACAATATTTAACCCCTTGTATTCCTCTTTCACATAATAACCTATGGCTTGAGCCAGGTGAGTCTTGCCCAGCCCAACACCTCCATAGATGTACAGGGGATTAAACTTGGTCTTTGCAGGTGCCTCTGCCACAGCCAGGGCAGCCGCATGGGCGAACTGATTGCTCTCCCCCACCACGAAGGATTCAAAGGTATATCGGGGATTAAACTGATGGTTTTTCATCTCATCTTTTTCCGGTGTTTTCGAAGGATTGGAACTTTTCTGGCAATTTTCAAAATTTATTCTGGTTATGGTCTCTCCCATCTCGGTCGAGATTAAAAAAGAGAGAGGTAAACACTGCCCCGAAACTTTTTCAATGGATTTCTTTATTGACTCAAGGTAATGTTCCTCTAACCACTCTGCCACAAATTTGTTCGGAACAGCCACTTTCAAAATATCTTCCTCGCAGGAGATGCCTTTAGTTGGTCTGAGCCAGGTATGAAAACTCTGTTTTTTTATCTCCCGGCCAAGAAGCTCCAGACATTCGTCCCATATTTTTTCGTTATTCAGGGGCATACAAAATTTTTTAAAGATAAAATTTTAGAGAATAGATAGTAACCTTCCAATGACTGTGAAAAGTTATCCACAGGTGTTCATAGTTTTTTTAAGTATATCTGGGTTAAACTTACAAGGATTTATTTAAAAAAACGCGTAAGTTCTCAACATAAATCTATAAAATAAATTCTCCTCTTTTGGTCATAAAAAAATTTTAACTTAAAAAAAAACTTATACCTCGATAATAAACCAACCATATGGTTTGTCAAGAGAAATCGAAAAAATACCTTAGAAAAAATTCAATCCATTTGGGTGCTGTAAATTAAAATAATTACAAAATCAAAGTTAACTGGTTTTATTCGAACTTTTTAATTTTTTTCCATGTAAAACATCCAGGTCTCTTTTCTCCATTCCCAAGAAGATGATAAGAAATAACTTGTAAATTATGTTTTTCTTTTCCCTTGACTCCCCCTTTAATAGTGTTTATTATATCACGAAAAAAGGATAATCAGCATGAAAAGAACTTACCAGCCTTCCCGTATAAAGAAATTGAGAGACCACGGTTTCAGAAAAAGAAACAGGACCAAAGATGGCAGAAAAGTTTTAAAACGGAGGAGAGGTAAAAAAAGAAGAAGATTGACTGTTAGCGTCAAAGGTAAATGATGAAAAAGGAGGGGTTTCCTAAATCCATCAGGATTAAGAAGAAAAAGGAATGGGAGGAGGTAATCCAAAAAGGGGAAAAGAATTTTGGTAGAAGTCTATTACTTTTGCGGTTGAAAACAAATAAGGAGAAATCCAGGTTTGGCGTTAGCGTGATCTCCGGAATAAAAGGGGGTGTTAAAAGAAACAGGATCAAAAGAATATTAAGAGAGGTGCTGAGGAGGAATAAAGAAAAATTCTCCCCCGGAGAGAAAATAATTCTTATATATAGATCCAGATGTCCGGATATACGTTATAATGACATATTGAACGAGTTTATGAATCTGGTGACAAAAACTGATATTAAAAATGAATAGAATTGTCTTACTTTTGATAAAAATCTATCAGTACACCCTGGGAACAGTTTTACCCAGAAGCTGCAGGTTTCACCCTTCGTGCTCCGAATATTCAATCCAGGCATTCAGGTCATTCGGGATTTTTAGGGGGAGCTGGATTTCCCTTAAAAGGATTTTAAGATGTAATCCTTTTAATCCCGGAGGATACGATCCGATCATAAGGGATGATTCTTAAAAGGAGATAAAATTGGATAAAAGAAACCTCATTGGTTTACTCATAATCGCTCTGATCATAATTCTATATCCTTATTATGTTCAGTTGTTCACAGGTCCGAAGGAGCTTCCTCCACCAGTCGAGAAAGAGACAGTTTTGCCGGATAGTTCTGCTGTTCAGCAGGAAGAAGCAAAACCTGCTGATTTATCGACAGCCGAGGCAATATCTCCTGATTCTACACTTCCGGAAAAGAGGATTATCGTCGAGAATTCCCTTTATAAGGGGGTTTTCAGCAGTAATGGGGCTTTATTGAAAAGTTTAACTCTTAAAAAATTTGAACATTTTCAAGATGGGCTGATCGAGATTATCCCCACGGGCATAGAATATCCTTTGAATGTGACATTTTCTGACATATCACTGGATTTAAGCAGGTATAATTTTGCAGCAGACCGCGAATCCCTTTTTCTTTCAACCTCTCATCCAGTTGATACCCTGAACTTTGTCTTCTCAGTAGAAGGTATTTCCATAATAAAAAGATATATCTTTTTTGAGAACAGATACGATTTTCAGCTGCATTTCGAGATAAATTCTAAGGATAAGAATTTGGGCAGAACTTATTTTCTCTCCTGGGGCAGCGGAGTAAGACCTACTGAGACTAATCTTCAGGAAGACCTGGGTAATTTTGCAGCATATTCTCTGCAGGGTACAGAGATAGTCAAGATCAATAAGTTCGAGCAACCTAAAGGTTCTGATACGGGAAAAATTGACGAGCATAGAACAGGAGAGACCAAATGGGTGGCCACCAAAAGTAAATACTTTATGGCTTCTCTGGCTCCTCTTTCCAGAGATGCAGAAGGTTTTAAGGCTAACGGAACCAGAATTGTCAAGCTGTTAGAGAACAAGAGCCTGGAGGAGAAGACTATTGGTGTTTCTCTGGAGATGCCTGTTTCCGGGAATAGTTTTCAGGATAACTTTTTGATTTATGTAGGGCCGATTGACTATCATATCCTTAAGAATTACAAGCTCGGCTTAGAGAATCTGGTAGACTTTGGCTGGAAGATTATAAAACCTTTTTCCCTGGCAGTGCTCTGGATACTGGTTACCCTGCATAAGGTTATTCCTAATTATGGATTGGTGATTATCGTTTTTACTATTTTATTGAAGATTTTATTTCATCCGCTGACTCATAAAAGTGTAACTTCAGCCACCAAAATGGCTGAGCTGCAGCCTAAAATGGCAGAATTAAAAGAAAAATATAAAAAAGACCCCCAGAGGATGAATCAGGAGATAATGAAATTATATAAAGACCAGGGTGTAAACCCTTTTGGCGGTTGTCTGCCACTTTTAGTTCAGATGCCTGTTTTTTATGGGCTTTTTGTGGTTTTTAGAAGCACTATCGAGCTAAGAGGTGCAAATTTTATCTTCTGGTTAAATGACCTGTCCCAGATGGACAAATATTACATATTGCCTATCATTATGGCAGTTACTATGTTCTGGCAGCAGAAGATGACCATAAAAGACCCCAAACAAATGCCTATGGTTTACTTAATGCCGATTTTATTCTTCTTCTTATTCAAGAGTTTTCCAGCAGGATTGACTCTATACTGGACCTTCTTTAATATCCTTTCTTTGATCGAACAATATTATATTAAGTCGAAGACCAAGCCAAAAGTTGCGCCTGCATGAGTAACTCTTTTGGTTATCTCTCCAATACCGAAGATACCATAACCGCCATTTCAACTCCTTTTGGTGTAAGTGGAATAGGAGTTATCAGGATCAGCGGGAAAAATTCTGTTTCCATCGCAGATAAGCTTTTCAAAGGGGACTTGGTTCCAGGTAAAACAGAAACTCACAGGGCAATTTACGGAAAAATAGTCTCCTCAGATAATCAGGTTATCGACGAGGTTTATCTTACGGTTTTCAAATCACCAAAGAGTTACACCAGAGAGGACTTAATCGAGATAAGCTGTCACGGAAATCCATATATTCTGCAGAGAGTTTTAGAGGAGATAATAAAAACCGGGGCAAGGCTTGCCAACCCGGGTGAATTTACCCTGCGGGCTTTTTTAAATGGAAGGATTGATTTGACCCAGGCTGAGGCAGTGGCTGAGCTTATTAATGCCAAGACCGATTTAAGCCTGAAGCACAGCTTAAAACATCTGCAGGGTAAATTATCCGAGAGATTGAACCTTATCCGGGATGAGTTAATTGGAATTTTAGCTGAGCTGGAAGCAAGGATAGATTTTCCGGATGAGGATATCGAGGAAGTCGACCGCTCTTCTATTCTGGAAAAAATCGAAAGGACAGAGTCCGAGATAAAAAGCCTGATCGATACCTATGAAGAGGGGAAAATCCTAAAAGAGGGGCTTAGGGTGGTCATAGTCGGTAAGACGAATGTGGGGAAATCATCACTTTTGAACGCATTTTTGAAAGAAGACAGGGCAATCGTAACTCCAATACCCGGAACAACGAGGGATATCATCAGTGAATATGCCAATTTTAGGGGATTACCTGTCAGATTGACAGATACTGCTGGGTTCAGGGTCTCTGAGGATAAAATCGAGATTGAGGGGATAAAAAGAACCAAAATTGAGATAAGCAAGGCGGACTTTTTATTACTGGTGATTGATGCCTCAACCGGAATAACACAAGAAGACCTGGAATTCGAAAAGGAGCTTTTAGATTTTAACTTTTTCGTCATCATAAATAAGATTGATCTGGTCTCTGAAGAAGAATCAAAAGAATTGGAG
>JAOUFL010000129.1 GCA_029858245.1 Candidatus Zixiibacteriota bacterium | reverse complement strand
ATCCCTCAGGAATATCCAGAGCAAAAACAAAGTCAGGGGAAAAGGGTATGTAATGAATGGAGACTCAAAAGAATTCTCATTAATGCCGCGAGCGAGTTATAGTTTCTCATCCCAGGTAAATGGAGGATTATCCGGGCGTTGGGCTGATTCCAAAAATAAAATAACCGGCGAGAAAAGGCACAGCCGGGAGCTTGGCATATGGGTTAACTTTACATTTTAAATCCGGATGAAAAAACTTGATTTACTGAAATAGGAAGGAGGGTTCAAGCATTAAAATCGGTCAATTAATCTCCGGGCTGCTTTTTTTCATAATTAGCATAAGCTGTAATTCAAACCCTTCATTGGAATTTAACGGGGAAAGAGCATACCTATATCTTGAAAAGCAATGCCAGTTTGGTCCCAGGTATCCGGGGTCTTACGGGCACGAAGTTTCAAAGAAATATCTGCTTGACTTCTTCTCCGCACATACTAAGTTGATAAAATCACAGGATTTTATGTGGGAAGATAAGACCGATAATCTAAAATTAAATCTATCTAACATAATTGCCTCCTTTTATCCAGATAAAAAGGAAAGGATTCTTTTATGTGCGCACTGGGATACCAGGCCATGGGCAGATAAAGACCCTGAACCTGCAAATCGTTTTACTCCAATATCGGGAGCAAATGATGGCGCTTCAGGAGTAGCCGTGCTGATGGAATTAGCCAGTACCATCTCGGGAAAAAAACCTAAATATGGTGTGGATATAATCCTTTTCGACGGAGAGGATTATGGCTCGGATGAGCATCCGGAAAGATGGTGTTTAGGCTCGAGTTATTTCTCAAAGAACTCAGGAGGATATAAAGCTGTTTTTGGTATTTTGCTGGATATGATAGGTGACAGGGATTTACAGATTTATCAAGAGGGTTATTCCAGCAGATATGCTGGTGAAATAGTAAGAATGGTATGGGAAAAAGCACAGAAGCTTTCCATCTCCGATTTTAAGACAGGAGTAAAACACTATATGGTGGATGACCATCTTCCCCTTATCCAGGCAGGAATTCCCTGTATTGATATTATAGATTTCGATTATCCCTACTGGCATACAATTGAAGATACACCGGACAAGTGCAGTCCGGAGAGTCTGGAGAAGGTGGGCAAAGTAATTCTTTCAGTTTTATATAATTAAAAAATGGATTTTTTTAGCTTTACACCTCAGGAATCAAAAGCCATAGTCTTTATAGTGTTGGTTCTTATAATGGGGAGCGGGGTTACACTTTATAAAAGGTATCATCCTGATTTTGCTCCCGAGTATTTGTTAGACAGGGAACGGCCCAAGGAGAAAGAGCAGCTATCAGTTGAAAAACATTTTAATAATTCCAGGGATAAGGATTCAAATAGATCAGAAAGTAAAATAAACTTAAATACTGCTACGCTGGAAGAGCTTATCTCTTTACCCGGAATTGGCAAAGAGCTGGGTAGAAGGATTTTGACTTACAGGGAAAAAAGAGGTAGTTTCTCCCGCATTGAGGAGCTCCTGGAAGTAAATGGGATAGGGCCTAAAACGTTTGAGAAAATAAAAGACCAAATAAGCATAGATTGATTATCCAGAGGAGAAATTGCGAGTTATCTCAGGCGATAAAAAAGGACAGAGACTGGTCTCTTTAAAAAGAGGGAAGCTGAGACCTACTTCGGATAAGGTAAAAGGAGCGATTTTCAACGTCATTCAATCAGTGGAAGGGAAGAAGGTACTGGACCTTTTTGCTGGTAGCGGTGCCTTAGGGATCGAAGCCCTATCCAGAGGTGCGGAAAAGGTAGTGTTTGTGGAAAATTCTTATGCCAGCATAAACCTTGTTCGAAAAAACTTAGAAAGATTCGGATTTAAAAATAAAACCGTGGTAATTAAAAAAGAAGTTCTCAAATTTCTAAAAGGTGGAAGAAGAGAACATTTTGACCTTATACTAGCTGACCCACCGTATGGTAAGGGGATCTGCCAGAAAATAATAGATATTTTGGCTTATCAGAGCTTTCTGAATACTGATGGTATTCTGGTTATAGAACATCATAAAAAAGAGAAAATTGAAAAAGGTTTAAATTTTATTTTGTTGAAACAGGGGAAATACGGGGATACGCGGGTCTCTTTCTTTTGTAAAAAATCTTCAAATTATAAGGAGCTTTTATGAAAAAAGCGATATATGCCGGGACTTTTGACCCGATTACCAATGGGCATTTAGATTTAATCTATAGAGCCAAAAACTTATTTGATGTACTGATAGTAGCAATTTCCTCTAAACCTGAGAAAACCACTCTTTTCACAGCTAATGAGAGGTTGAAAATGGTAAAGGAAAGCATACAGGGTATAAAAGGTGTAAAAACTCAGCTTTTTTCAGGACTTTTAGCTGACTTTGCCTCCAGGGCTAAAGCAGTAGCGATAATTAGAGGCCTGAGGGCAATTTCAGATTTCGAATATGAGTTCCAGATGGCTTTGATGAACCGCAAACTTGCTCCTGAAACAGAAACGGTTTTTTTAATGCCCAATGAGAAATATACCTATTTGAGCTCGACCTTGATCAAGGAAATCGCACGTAATAAAGGAGATATAAGCCATTTCGTCCCGGAGATGGTATGGAAAAAGTTGAAGAAAAAATTTAGATCTGGAGCATAAAGTTATAGCTTTATTGGTAAACCTAAAGGGTTACACTCCAAAAGCACTTCCAAAAATTTAAAAAATTTTAGACTTAATTTTCGTTTGACAATCTGCAAATTTGATGGTATTATATCTAAAATTTGTTTTTTATTAGTCTCGGTAGTTGTTAGATATTTTTTCGGATAAGACTGAGACCTGGAGAGATAGATTTTTAATTACAGGGATTTTTCTATGAATCTGGATTCAATTCTCTTACCCGTAAAAAATGATTTAGAGGAGGTTGAACAGAAGCTGGAAGAACACCTTTCCTCTGATTCACCTCTGATTTATCAGATCTCTCAATATCTCTTAGAGCGCAAAGGGAAAAGAATTCGACCGGCATTAGTTCTTTTGAGTTCCGGAGAAGATAATAACTCTGTTAAATCCAAGGTCTTGGATGCAGCCGTGGTAATAGAGTTGATTCATACAGCCACCCTGTTGCACGATGATGTCATTGATCAGTCCACTACCCGCAGAGGGAGGGCTTCGGTAAATTTCAGGTGGAGTAATTTAGTCTCAGTTCTTATGGGAGATTATCTTCTGGCAAAAGCCTTTAAGATTTTAGTCAATACCGGTATCTCGCCACTTTTGAGTGCAATCTCCAAAGCTACCGAGAGGATTAGCATAGGTGAGCTATTACAGATTCAGGAACAGGGTAATCATAATCTGACTGAAGATTCGTATATCAAGATCATATCTAATAAAACCGCTTCCCTGTTCTCCGTTGCCTGCGAGTCCGGAGCCATTATCAGCGACAGGGACGAGAGCACCCAGAGGATATATAAGGGATTTGGCGAGGACTTTGGAATATCTTTTCAGATAATTGATGATCTTCTTGATCTGGTCGGCGATAAGAAAATAACCGGCAAGGAATTAGGAAATGACCTGCAGGAAAATAAAATCACCCTTCCTTTGATTTACGCTTTATCTAACTCCGTAGATGGGACCCGGGAGAAAATAATGGAAATTTTAGAGAGCGGGTATAATGCAGAGCATTTTCCTCAGATTCTCTCTTTTGTCAAGAAGGAGGGGGGGATAGAATACAGCCGTAAAAGGGCTGAGGATTTTGGGAAAAAGGCAATAGAGGGTGTGGCAAAGCTGAACGATTCGGAATTAAAAAACTCTTTAAAGAAATTAGTTGAATTTATCCTCATACGGGATAAATAGATTTTCTATAATGATTTAATCAACCACTGCACAGTTTCGTAGCAGTGGTTTTTTGTTAGAAAGAAGGTTTTCTTGAAACCCTGGATAAATTTTCAAGCTCAGAATTTATACCTGCTGGTTTTAGTTTTCATCTTATCTTTTTTGATTGCTTTTTTTTCATACCGCTATACGCTTCCACCTCTTTCAAGCAGGAAAAAAACACTTCTTCTTTTATTAAGATGGATAGCTTTATTTTGTCTTTTCCTGGCTACGGCAGAAACTATATTTGGAATATCCTTCTGGCTCCGGGAAAAACCTAAAATCGCCCTGCTTCTGGATTCCTCCAGGAGTATGAATATAAAAGAGCAAAAGCTTACCAGGAAAGACATTATGCAGGGACTCCTGAAGGAAAAAGATTTTAGAGAAAAATTATCGAAAGCCGAAATTTATACCTACCTTTTTTCGGACAGTTTACGCTCTTTTAATCTCTTGGAAGAAATCCCTCCTTCAGATGGCGAGGTTACCTCAATCGGAAATAGCCTGGAGGGTTTGAGAAAAAAACTGAAAGGAGAGGGGATTTCTGCAGTTATCCTGATCAGCGATGGGGCAAATAATAAAGGTAAAAATCCTGCAGATATTGCCAGAGATTACCCTGACCCGATTTACACCGTAGGTGTTGGTGAGTTTGTACCTTTTAAAGATATCAGTATAGAAGAAGTGGAGTACGAAGAGGTAATCTATTACGGAGAAAAAGACACCATTGTGGTTACTGTCAAAAATCAAGGTTATGGGAAGATTAAGATTCCGGTGATTCTGCAGGAGGGTACGGATGTTTTAGCTCGCCAGGAGCTTCAATTCAATTTCTCCGGGGAGGTTCAGGAAACCGGATTTATTATCCAAGCAGGACCTGAAGGAATACATAAGTATCAGGTAGTTGTTCCCAAAATTGAAGGGGAGAGCTTTCAGCAGAATAATAGAAGAAATCTTGTCCAGAATATTCTTAAAAAGAGATTTAAGATACTTTTGGTTACCCAGGAACTGAACTGGGAATATACTTTTCTGAAAAGAGCTCTAAAGGAAAACAAGGATATAACTCTTGAGAGTTTAGTGATTTCAAACTCAAGCAACAGGATTTCAGATAAGATTGGCTTGAACCAAATGCTTGAGGAATGTGATCTGTTAGTTCTTCTTGATTCTCCTCGTTTCCTGGTAGCAAATCAAAAAAAGATAAGAGACATTCTGCAGGATAAAGGTGTTTCCTTACTGATCCTGGTGGGCAAGAATTTTTACGAAAGAGGGGACCTTTCAAGCCAGCTTGATTTCCTGCCCTTCCAACTAAAAAAAGAAGGAATACCACTATCTCAGAATTTTAACCTGAAGCTTACACCAGAGGGAAGACATCATCCGGTTACCCGTCTTTCAGATGATTCAGAGGAGAATTTATCTCTATGGATAAACCTGCCACCTTTTGAAAGGCTGATACCACTTACAGGAAAGGATGGTGTGAAGGTGCTGGCAACATCCAGTCAAGAACAAAAGGTCTTACCAGCCATTATGGTAAAAGTGCTGTGGAAAGGCAAAATTGAGATTCTAAGTGTTTCCCCATGGTGGAAATGGGATTTCTTACCCTGGGGTATAGGAAAAGGCGATTCCGCCTACGGGAGATTCTGGGAGAACTCTTTCAAATGGCTTTTGTCCAAAGAGGATATGAAAAGGTTTAAGGTCTCAATAGATAAAGAGGTGTACAAAAGGGGTGAGGAGATTAAGTTTACCTCCAGACTCCTGGATGAAAGTTACCAGAAAATAAGAGATGCAGATATCAGAGTTAAAATCTATCCGGAAGTGGAAAAAAAGGATTCTTTGAACCTTAACCTTTTTCAAGAGGAGAGCGGGTTTTATTCGTTTACTCTTTCATTCTTGACTCCGGGCAAGTACATTTTCAAAGGGGAAGCCAGAAAAGAAGAGCTTATACTTGGAACCTCCACCGGGGAATTCAAAGTAGAGAAAACAAGCATAGAGGATGAGGAGTTAAGACCAGACAAAGATCTTCTAAGGGAGATATCACACCTGTCTGGCGGTGAATATTTTGAGCCGGAGAATTTCCCCTCCCTTTTAAAAAGCCTGGACCTGGAGAAAAAATTGAAAGTCGAAACATTAGAGACACCTGTCTGGAACCAGCCCCTGCTTTTATTTTTATTTATTCTCCTTTTATCTTTAGAGTGGTTTTTCAGGAAGAGATTTCAGCTTTTATGATTTCTGAACCATAAATTTTAGTTTTAATACCGTCATAAGGGCTGCAGTAAAATAAATAAGAATAGCCATTATCTTGCTCAACAGGTGGAAAATGATTTCGGGATTGTACGGATTGATAATCTTCGGATTAATTTTTTTAGTGTTTCTGGAAATTAACAGATATTTTCTCTTGCGGAACTTGCTTATATAAATTATCGTATATGAGTTTTTTATATTCGAGAACAAAATAAATTAATTTTTAAAACTGGAGCGAGGAATGGCAAAGGGAAAAATTAAAAGGAAAGCTGTAAAGAAAAACCCGAAAAAATCCGTGGCAAAAAATGCTATAATAAAATGCATGGCAAGAGAGGTTTTGGATTCGAGGGGAAATCCAACCATAGAGGTAGAGGTGCAACTAAAAGATGGTACCTCAGGAAGAGCTATAGTACCCTCTGGCGCATCCACTGGCGCGCACGAGGCTCTGGAGTTAAGAGATGGTGATATGAAGCGCTACTCAGGTAAGGGGGTTCAAAAGGCAGTGGAGAATGTAAACAAGAAGATAAAACCAAAACTCCTGCGAGCTAAATTTAGCCCCTACGATCAGAGAAAGCTGGATAATTTCCTTCTGGAGTTAGATGGAACCGAGAATAAAAGGAACCTGGGAGCGAATGCCATTCTGGGCGTTTCTTTAGCAGTTGCCAGAGCCTGCGCTAACTCCAGAAAAATCCCCCTGTATGAATACATAGGAGGTAAAAGGGCAAAGCTACTTCCGG
>JAOUFL010000128.1 GCA_029858245.1 Candidatus Zixiibacteriota bacterium | reverse complement strand
TCCTATCCTTCGGGTTGCCCACAGCCTGGGGATGAAACTGTTCGTCTCCTCAGGTGAAAATTTGACATTATAAGTATAACTCTCTTTTCCTTCATTTGTATATCCAGACAGGATTGCCATAGAATTACCTTTGCCCTCATATTTCCCCAGAACGATTATCTGCGAGCCGCTGAAAAGGTCTGGCAGTTCCTCAGGATAAAGCTCTAAGGTTTTTATTCTGGAGAAGTTAAGACTTAAACCAGATAAAATTGGAAAAGATATCTTCTTGTAAAAACTGGAGACTTTTACTTCTATATCCTCATCCGGAGTTACATAATCCGAGGAAGCATGGTTTTCCCTGGCTAACCTGTCCAGAAAATGGGTGTTGACGTCGAAACCTACCCCGAAAACGAAAATCCTTATGGAGTTGTTTTCAGCATTTACATTCTGCAAGATTTTCTGCACGTCGTTTATTCCTACAGTAGGAAGCCCGTCCGTCAAAAAGACTATATTGGAAGTTTTATCTTCAGGGTTGAGCTGTTTTAAGCCCTCTAAAAGAGCAGAGTTGATATCAGTGCCTCCCTCAGCCTCGCAGCTCTCCACGAACTTGATGCCGGCATCGATATTTCCTCTGGTAGCAGGTGAGACCTTATGATCGAAAACTCTGAGCCTATCGTCGAAATCTATCAGATTGAAACTATCACCTCGATTTAAGCTGTTCAGGCAGAAAATCAGTGCGTTTTTTGCCTGTTTGATTTTCTCTCCCTGCATACTGCCGGAGGTATCCAGGATAAAGATTATCTTTTTGGGAATAGGTTTTTCAGCTCTTCTTATCTGGGGGGAGAAAAGTGCCATAAAGAAGTTTCCTTCTTTTTCGTCCTCATAGGTTAACAGGTTGAAACCTATCTCCTCCTCGGATAAGGAGTAATAGAGTACAAAGTCTTTGTTCGGACTTGTATTTTCTTCAAAATAGGTAATCCTGGCTTTATGATCGCTTTCTTTTTCAGTTCTGACTTCGTGGGTGGGAGAGTAGATATTTTTGATGGGGGCTTCTGAGTTAATAACCATATCTATTTTAACGTCTTCTAATGGAGTAGGGGAGAATTTTTCAGTGGAAAGTGAATATTTGTATTCGCAGATTGCATTTTCAGATTTCAGCACCTGAGAATAGCTAAGCTTTATCCTGGTCTCACCATGAGCCAAGATAGGATAGACCCGTGCCCTGAACATCCCCTGACCATAATATTCCAGCAGGGCAGGGTCTTTTCTACGGCGGACTATATCCTCATAGATTCTTCTTGCCTGTTCCCGGTCCAGAATTTCCCCTTTTATCTCCTCCCCTCCGATATACATAGAGAATTTGGAGATACTGGCATCTTCCGGTATAGGGAAGATATAAGTTCCTTCCAGGTCCTGGGGGTAGTCGTTTTTGAAGACCTGGTCAACAGTGGTTTGTGCTACCTGGTTGTCGATTTTTATCTCGACGTGATGATATTTGATGGAAAGGTAGGGGGGGAGGGGTCTTTCAGGATGACGTGGAACAGGTACTATAAAACCATCTGCCCAGGATTTAACACAAAGGATGAGTAAGAGGCTTAGTGCCAGGTTTAACTTTTTCATCTTTTCCTCCTTGATTTAAGTTTTCTATTTCCTATACAAATCAAGTGAGGAAAATATTCCTGGAAAATTTTATTTTTTCCTTAAAGCTTCTAACTCGGTGATTTTACTGTTTATCTCGTCCTTAATCTTCTGTTCGACTGCAGAATCTTTGAATTTATTCAAAAGTTCAATTCCCTCTTTAAGTATAGATTCCTCTCCAGTCTTGAGAAAAAGGAGTTTATAAGCAATTTTTAACTGGGAGAAGCCTTCAAGAACCCATTCGGTCTCAGGTTTTTCTTTAAAAAGTTCACTCCAGGAGGTTATCACCTTTTTCAGTGTATCCACTTCTACCAAAGTATCATTCGGGTTCAAAACTCTAACCCAATTATCATCCACTTTATAATATTTAATACCTTCCTCACCATACAATCCTATGTCCCCTTTTCCCTCTGAAACAGGTTGCTCTTTGGCCAGTTTGTAGGTTTTCTTTTTATCTGAAATCTCCTCAATATGTACAGTGGTTTCTGGTAAGGTTCCCGATTTTTCCATTTCTTTTAAACCGAGTTCTGGCATTGTAGCTATTTGAATTACTTCACCCGCTCTGCCTGCTTTTACATGTATACTATCTTTTGTACTATCCTCCGTAACAAATCCTGTCTGTGTTTTTAGAGTGCCCTGAGGGGTTTCTTTTCCCTTTTCCTTCTGAGCTTTTTCTTCCGCTGATGGAATTGCAGGTGCTGAGGGAGCAATCTTTTTCTGATCCTCAATCTGCAAAGATTCCTGCACTGCGAGAGGAAGTTTTTCAGGCTCTTCCCGGACTTGTGAACTTAAGGCTTTTTCCATCCTTTCAGTTCTGATGCGCTCCAACTCGACTCCCTTATAGTCATAATAAAGCTTGCCGAGGATAAAAACCAGTAGAATTGAGGCGATTGCGCCAGACCATCTCAGTTTGGCAGGTGAATAGACAAAAATCGATTCCCAGGCAGATTTGATTTTAGCCCAAAAAGGTTTTTTCTTTCTCAGAACAATTTCATTGCTTACCTTTCTGGCAAAGGTCTGCCAGTAGGCAGGGGAAGGTTCTGGTAATCTGGTCTTTCTGGCTGCGATATCAAGATTTTTAAGCTCCCGCAGATTTTCTGAGCATCTCTGGCATCCGGACAGATGTTCTACTAAATCCCTGGATTGCTTCTCATCTATCGCTCCATCCAGAAAAAGATGGATAATTTTATCAAAATCCTCACATTTCAATTTTGCCACCTTCTTTCATAAATATCCTTTTAAGTTTTTCTTCAACCTCTCTCTTGCCCGGAAGAGCCGTGACATCACCGTCCCCCTGGAGATTTTCAGAGCTTGAGCGATCTCCTCATAACTCAAGTTCTCATATGTTCTCAGTATAAAGGTTGATTTAAATTCAACCGGCAGGCTTTCTATCTCCTGTTCAATTTTTTCCATCAGTTCCTTTTTGGCTAAGTGGTTTATGGAATCCGCCTTTACCGTATCGCTCAAGCTCTCCAGAGATCCTTCCTTTAGCTGGCTTTCCGGCAGGGTGAATTTTTGTCTTTTGAGATAATTTATGGTCAGATTCATACATATCCTGTAAACCCAGGCAGAGAAGCTATAACCTTCCTTGAATGATTTAAGGGAGTAGAATGCTTTTATAAAAGATTCCTGAGCCAGATCATCTGCGGCATCGTGTGATTTGGTCATACGCAAAGCCAGATAATAGATTTTCTTCTGATATTTCTCCACTAATCTTTCAAAAGAATAAACGTCTCCTCTTTTAGCCTTGGCGATGAGTTTGTCTTCCGTTTCAGCGTTTTGAGCTTTGAACTCTTTTTCAGCCATCAGACTTCCATCAATTTTAATACAATTTAATCTTTTAAAAATTCCCCATTACCCGGATTTTATTAGTTTTATATAAAAGCTTCATAACCGGCACAGCTGATAAATCAGGAGCTCAAGCAAAAGCTTTTGTGGCATTTTGCCTGATTTTAAATCGGAATCGGCCTGGTAGAGAAGAGAAATCCCTTTTTCCAGCTGCTGTGGAGTAAAATTTTTTGCCTGGTCCTGATACTGCTGAACATATCCCGGGTAAGTTCCCAGAAGATGCGAGAGATGGTAGGTGTTCTTCCCGGGAGAGATTTTCACTTTCAAAAGTTTTAAAAAATGTTCACCCAGCATGAAGATGATGTAGGTCTCCTTCCCTTTTGACAGGGTGATACCCTCCAGGATATGTAAGGCTTTATTCAGGTTTTTTTCCCCGGCCGCCTGATTCAGCTGGTAAATATTTTCGGTTTTGGTATACCCAACCACGGTTTCTATATCCTCTGCTTCTATCTGGTTTTTGTCCCGGGTATAGATGTCTAACTTCTCGATCTCATTTGCCAGATCGTAAAGGCTATTACCTGCCACTTCCTGAAGCAACTCAACCCCCGAAGGTGTAATCGATTTCCCGTGCCTGTCTACTCTTTCCCTTATCCAGTTCGAGATCTCAGCTTCGGAAAGGAAGGAAAAGTCGATTTCAGTGGCAGACTTTTTCAGACCCTGATAGAATTTTTGCCGCTGGTCGGTTTTGCCGCTGATAAGAACCAGACAGCTCGACACAGGAATATTGGGTAGATATTTCAAAAGCCCTTCTTTCGCTCCGGGTGAAAATCTCTGGGCTTCGTAGACTATGACCATCCTTTTCCCCGAGCCAAAAGGCAGAGTAGAGCAAAGATTGATTATCTCCTCAGATCTGGTTTCTTTTGCCTGCAGGAAATCTAAATTGAAACTCCTCAATTGAGGCTCGACCAGAAGTTCTATCAATCTGTTAAGGGCATCACGTTTTAAAAAATCCTCTTCACCGGTGAAATGATAAAGGGAGGCTATCTTTCTCTTTTCTATCTGGGTGATAAATTGAGAATATTTCATATTTACAGTCAAAGTTAGTAAAATATAATACCTCTGTCAATATCCTTTAATGGTGATGACAAATGACAGAATGAAGGTAAAAAACATACTCACTGTTGAATTCGACCTTGGGATAGCTGGAATGAATTAAACCGGAGAAAAATTACAGCTCGTAAAGCAGATTTAAAAAACAGAAATTGACATCAGCTTAATCTTAATAATCGGCTGTGAGGTTTGTTTAGCTACTCTGTAGGTCAAGCTTGACAAATCAAAATAATTGTCAACCAGTTTTTCAGACATGGTTGACCTACTCAGACTAAAGGTAGAGACGCATGGCCATGCGTCTCTGCGATTTTCCCAATGAAAAAGGAGAGGGATTTTAAAACCTCTCCTTTTATTTTCCCACGCCCTAACCCCTATCTATTTACTTTTAAAGCGTAGCCGGATTGTCACCTTTTGGAATCCAGTTCAGGACATAGGGAATTTTCTTTTTGTATCCTAACGCCATGTTACGGTAGGGCTCCAGCTCCTTGGCGCAGTGCATCTGCATATTAACCTGATGAACAACCAGGAAACTGTCTCCAAAAATCTCGATCCTTTTGTTGCGGAAAAGATTCGGATTCTGCTCTACAAACTCCAGGAGAGCTAAAAGGCTGGCGTATTCGCATTCATATGGCGAACCCTTGAATTGTGCGCGGAAAATAATACCCAGGTCTGGCACGGCGAAGGAGACCACTCCGTTGAACTCTTTCTTCTCCTCCCCCTCCCTTATCGTACCATAGAAGAAGCACTCCATAATTCCCTCCTTTGCCTTTTTCCAGAATGTAATTATTGCAAAAGCTGTGCCCGACAAGGGTGTATTAAGACTGTGCCTGAAACCTGAGGAGCAAAAGGAGAAAAACCATCACCAGGTATGATACCGGAATGTCTAATTCCCTGAGTGCAAGCAGGATATGAATGGTGAGAAAAGTAAACAAGTTTATTGCATTTTGCAATGGTCAAAAGAGTGTCGTTGATTTTAAAATGGAAAGGAAAAAGGGGAAGTTACTTATGCAAACGGGTTCATACTTGATGCAATCTTTTACTTAAATTATACTCTCTCCATCGGGTCGAATAATTTTCTGTATTCCTGCAGTGCAAACCTGTCGGTCATTCCGGCTATATAGTCGCAGATCACCTGCATCTTATCAATGTCCTTGAGTTTTTCGCGCGTGTTGGGAGGCAGCTGATCCGGGTTGTTCTGATAAACCTCGAATAGCTGCGAGATTATCCTCTTAGCCTTGTCCGCCATGCGTATCATTCTGTAATGCCGGTACATTTTATTAAAGAGAAGTATCTTCATCTGGGAATTAAGCTTTTTCAGCTCCGTGCTGAAGCTTAAAAGGTTTTCTCCCAGAGCTCTTACTTCATCCACAGATTTAATCTGGTATTTCAGCAATCGTGCATTGGTTTCCTTTATCGCATTGGTAACCTCCTGATTTATGATCATCCTCACTGCCTGACTGTATTTCTGATAGGAGGGGAGGTCACCATATCTATTCTTGATCTCTTCTATGGTTTTTCTCCACAGCTCAGCTTCATTCAGCTCACTTTCAGACAGGACCTGTGAACGCAAGCCATCGTCAATGTCATGGGAGGTGTAAGCGATCTCGTCAGCCAGGTTCACCACCTGGCATTCCAGGGTGGGGCAATGTCTGGGATTAAACTCGGCTGGAACTGGTTTATCATAAACCGTTTCGTGTTTTATAATCCCCTCCCTCACCTCATAGGTTAAATTTAAGCCTGGAAATTCCGGATACCTTTCCTCCAGAAGATCAACTGCCCTCAAGGATTGACGGTTGTGCTCGAATCCTCCATGAGTTTTCATGATCTCGCTTAAGGTCTCCTCACCCGAGTGCCCGAAAGGGGTGTGACCTAAATCGTGAGCTAAGGCAATGGCTTCAGTCAAGTCTTCGTTCAATCTCAGTGCCCTGGCAAGAGAACGGGAGATCTGGGCAACTTCGATGGTATGGGTCAAGCGGGTACGGTAATGATCACCTTCATGATTGACAAAAACCTGGGTTTTATATTCCAATCTGCGGAAGGCGGTGGAATGTATTATCCTGTCCCGGTCTCTCTGGAAACAGGAGCGGTAGGGATGATCCTCTTCTTTATATTTCCTGCCTTTTGTCTCCCGGCTTTTCATAGCATAGGGAGCCAAATGGGTCTCCTCCCGTTCATTCATACCCGCTCGAATTTCATTGAAAGTATTCATGAAACCTCCAGGGGTCTGGTAATAAATTTAAGGAGCAAAAATCATCTCCTTAAGAAATTCTTTGCCACAAAGAAAAGATTGGCTGGCCTTTCCGCCATCCGGCGCATAAAATAAGGATACCACTGGTCTCCATAAGGAACGTAAATCCTGACATTGTATCCCTGTCTGATCAACTCCTCCTGAAGCTCTCTCCTTATCCCGTAAAGAAATTGGAATTCAAAATTGTCCTTATCGATTTCT
>JAOUFL010000127.1 GCA_029858245.1 Candidatus Zixiibacteriota bacterium | reverse complement strand
CTATATTACCCGAGTTCCTGAGAGTGGTTAAAGATTACCGTATGGTGATTTATTCACTGACTTTGGTTATTTTGATGCTCACCAGACCTCAGGGAATTTTCGGAGTGGAGGAATTCAGCCTGAGAAAGATTAAGAATATGTTTGTCAGATTCAAAAAAAGTTCAGAAGTTCAAGGGTGAAAAGATAAAGGATAAAAACGGAAGGAAAGAGGAAAATAGAAAATGACAAATAACGAATGCCGAATATCGGATTTAAGTTGGTTCGGGAATCGGATTACACCAATCAATTTCAAACGCATAATGTAAAACGAATAAGCTCATGAAAATATGTCTATTCTGGATATAAAAAACTGCTCTATGCATTTCGGGGGGTTGAAAGCTGTGGATAATCTTGATTTATCTATGGAGAAAGGTGACCTGGTAGGATTAATTGGTCCGAATGGAGCGGGGAAAACCACACTTTTCAATCTGATCACCGGTGTCTATAATCCTACATTAGGCCTGATAAGTTTCAAGGGTAAAAAGCTGAATGGGAAAAAGCCATACCAGATAACTTCTTTCGGAGTCGGGAGAACTTTTCAGAATATAAGATTATTTTCTAATCTATCAGTTCTGGATAATGTTAGAACCGCCTGTCATCTGCATTCTAAAGAAGGAATGTGGAGCTCTGTTATCCGCACCAAAAAATTCACGGCAGAAGAGGAGAGGCTTACACAGAGGGCTATGAACCTGTTGGGAATCTTCGGGCTGGAAAATCTTTCAGGGGAGAAAGCTATGAATCTTCCTTATGGCCAGCAGAGAAGGCTGGAGATGGCAAGAGCCCTGGCTACTGAGCCTAAACTATTGCTTCTGGATGAGCCCACTGCCGGTATGAATCCTCAGGAAACTCAGAATTTAATGAACCTGATAAAAAAGATTCAAAAGGATTTTGATTTAACCATTCTTTTGATAGAACACGATATGAGGGTAGTGATGGGTTGCTGTGAAAGGATTGTGGTTTTAGATTATGGAGTCAAAATCGCTGAAGGTCCGCCAGAGAAGATAAAAAAAGACCCCAGGGTGATCGAGGCTTATTTAGGAGAAGAGATGGCATAAAACTAAAGGAAAATGAAAAAAGGAAAAAGGAAAATAAATGGTTATGATGAGGAAGCCCGCCTCTGGCGGGGAGACAAAGCAATCCCAACAGAATAAACGGATTGCTTCACCTCCGACTCGTAATGACAGCTTAAACTAACTTATGATCGAAGATTCAAAGTTACTTGAGGTTGATTCTCTGAATGTATATTACGGGGCAATCCATGCCCTTAAAGAGTTATCCTTTTATATAAAAAAAGGCGAGATAGTTACTTTGATAGGAGCAAATGGTGCTGGTAAGTCGACTATCATCAACACCATTTCAGGTCTTCATAAACCAGAAAAGGGAACAATTGTTTTTGAGAACCAGAGACTTGACAAGCTTCTTCCTCATAAGATAGTGGAGCTTGGAATTTCTCAGGCACCAGAAGGAAGGAAAATCTTTCCCAATCTTACCACTCTGGAGAATCTGGAATTAGGGGCTTATGTCAGGAAGGATCGTGATGGTATAAAGATAGATTTAGAGAGAGTCTTTCACCTTTTCCCCAGGCTACAAGAGAGAATGAAACAGAACGCCAGTACCTTAAGCGGTGGAGAACAGCAGATGCTGGCTATAGGGAGGTCATTGATGTCCCATCCAAAGCTATTGCTATTGGATGAACCATCCCTGGGACTTGCTCCTATACTGGTCAAATCGATATTCAATACTATCCTGGAGATTAACCAGCAGGGCACCACCATACTTCTGGTCGAGCAGAATGCCCATATGGCTCTGCAAATTGCTCAACGAGGATATGTGCTTGAAACTGGAAGGATAGTTTTAGAGGATACTGCCCAGAACCTTTTAAATAATCAGCAGGTTAAGGAGGCATATCTGGGCGGGTAAAGAAAAAGAGTAAGAAGTAAGAAGTAAGATGTAAGACGAAGGGGCGACTCTTAAAGTCGCCAAGATGCGGAAGGGAATCCGTAGAGCAAGGCTTTTAGCCTTGCGAAATGTAGGGACAGAACATTGTTCTGTCCTATACCATCTAATTGAGAACCTCACCCCCGCCTGTGGCGGGATCCTCGCAATGACAAAGATGTGAAAAAATGAACGAGATAATCGAGCAGCTGAAAAAATATAAGTGGTACAGAGGTCAGATCGTTGATTTGAAAGTTACCCCTGCAAAATCCGGTAAATATAGTGAAATAACACCTCCGCTTTCTCCTTCCTTACAGCACTATCTTGACTTCAAAAAAATCAATAAACTGTACTCCCACCAAATCAAAAGCATAGAGAAGATCAGGGAGGGTAAAAATTTGATAATCACCACAGGAACAGCTTCTGGCAAAACTCTGGCATTCAACCTGCCTATTTTAGAAAAGCTGGAAAGTGATAAAAAAGGGACAGCTTTATTTCTTTATCCCCTTAAAGCTCTGACTAATGATCAACTGAAGGTTTTAAAGGAGCTGGAAAGATTTCTTGATTTCCGCATAAATCCTGCCATCTATGACGGGGATACCCCGCGGGAAAAAAGAGCTTCGATTCGAGATAAATCCAGGATTATACTATCCAATCCCTACGAACTTCATCAGGTGTTGCCTTATCATTACAAATGGGAGAATTTCTTCAAGAACCTGAAAGTTGTGGTAATCGATGAAGCCCACAGGTACAAGGGAGTGATGGGCTCTAATTTCGCTCTTCTGATTCGCAGGCTTCTGATTATCTGTAAGATATATGGTTCATCCCCGCAGTTTATTCTGTCTTCAGCCTCTATTGCCAATCCACAAGAGTTTGCAGAAAAATTAACCTCAGCGAGCTTTGAGGTAATAACCGAAGACGGATCGCCTCATGGCAGCAGGTATTTTCTGCTCTGGGATTCTTCTAAATATAAAGACAGATCAGTACATGTCCAGACCAAAGACCTTCTGGTCCATTCCGTAAAAAACAATCTTCAAACCATATGCTTTGTGGTTTCACGGAAAATTTCCGAGCTTATCTCTTTCTGGATTAAAAATGAAAATCCTAAACTTAAAATCACATCCTATAGAGCCGGCTACCTTCCACTGGAGAGAAGAGAGATAGAAAGAAAGTTGAGACAGAGGGAACTGGAAGGGGTAGTCTCCACCACGGCTTTAGAACTGGGGATAGACATCGGGGGACTGGATTGCGTTATCATCTCTGGCTATCCGGGAACGATTGCCTCATTTTTCCAGCAGGCAGGCAGGTCCGGGCGGAAGACTCAGGATTCTCTGGTTATATTTGTAGGATTCGAAGATGCCCTGGACCAGTATCTTCTAAGACATCCGGGAATACTTTTAGCCGGGAATTTTGAAAATGCGATAATCGATTTATCCAATCCCTATATCACCAGCGGACACCTTCTGTGCGCCTCTTCCGAGCTTCCTTTAAAAAAGGAGGATTATGAGATTTTCGGAAAGGACAGCGAGGAGATATTAAAATCACTTCAAAAGGAGAATTTAGTCAGGCAGACTCCGGAAGGTTTTGTCTACTGCGGAAAAGAAAGGCCACAGCAGGTTATTTCTCTGGATAATATCTCAGATCAGACAGTCAAGGTGGTCTGGGAGAATCAAATCCTGGAGACCGTAGACCTGCAGAGAGCTTATTCCGAGGCGCATACCGGTGCGGTCTTAATCCATCAGGGTGAAAGTTACATCGTGGTGGATTTAGATTTAAAAAATATGAAAGCAAAAGTTAAGAGGGAAGAGGTTGACTATTTTACAGAAGCGGTGGATATCGATGAGGTTAAAATAATCGAGGATGAGGAAAGAAAGGTTTTCAGGGATTTCATCCTGTACCTGGGGAAAGTAGAAGTTCACAATAGATACATAGGATATAAGGTCAAGAAATTCGAGCAGGTCGTTAATTTCATCCAGCTGGACTTGCCAACGGTGATTTTTCAGACTATGGGTTTGTGGTATGAGCTGCCTGTTCATATTAGAAACGAATGTGAATTCAGGGGATTGGATTTTTCCGGGGGGATGCATGCAGTAGAGCATGCTATGATCTCCATCTCACCACTTCTGGCAATGTGCGATCGCAAGGATTTAGGCGGTGTCTCTTATCCTTTTCATCCCGAAACGGGTAAATCCTTGATCTTCATTTATGATGGTTACGAAGGTGGAATCGGTATATCCGAGAAACTATTCGAGACCTTTAAGAATTTAGTACAGATGACCTATTCTCTGATCAAAGATTGTGATTGCGAGGAAGGATGCCCTGCCTGTATTCTTTCTTCCAAATGCGGTAACAATAACCGTCCGATGGATAAAAAAGCGGCGCTTTATATTCTGGAAAATATGCTCTCCAGTATTTCGAATAACGGATGACGAATTTCGGATAGAAATGAAGGGTAAAGCCTCACTTTTTTTATTGTAGGGGCACAGCATGCCGTGCCCATACAACTTCAGCCGTAGGTTGGGTCGCGATAGCCACCCGACAATATGAATTACAGTCAACAGTTCCTAATGCTAAATTATTTTTAATAAAAGAAATTGACAAAACAATTTTTTGATGTATTTTAATCTTGTAAGTACTTCATTTATTTATACAGCCTGGGAAAAGGTTAAAATATGGAGAAGGAGACCTGGAAGACCTCTATCACTCAGATAAAGAAGGGGGAGATCAGAGTTCGAGGGTATGATATAACTGAGCTGATGGAGAAACTTACTTTCAGCCAGGTTGTTTTCCTCATTCTTAAAGGGGAGCTACCCAATCCTAAAGAAAGCAAGATGATGGAGGCAATTTTGGTTTCCTCCATTGACCACGGCGCAACGCCGCCTTCGTCCCTGGCAGCCAGAACTGTTATCTCGGGTGGTAATCCTTTGAATGCTTCTGTAGCGGGTGGAGTTTTGACCATAGGAGATTCTCACGGTGGAGCGATTGAGCAATGCGCCAGAATTTTTCAAGAAATGGTAAAAAAGGGAGGGAAGCTTTCCCGGTCAGCTGCAGAATTAATTAACGATTATTCCTCCAGAAAAAAGAGAATCCCCGGTTATGGGCATCGGTTACACGAAACTGACCCCCGCACAGTAGAGCTCTTTAAGCTGGCAGGGAAGTTAGGGTTTTCAGGCAGACACATAGATTTGGCTAAAGAGATAGAGAAAAAACTGGAAGAATCATCTGGCAGAAAACTTCCCCTTAACGTGGATGGGGCAATTGCTGCCGTGATATCGGATATGGGTTTTGACTGGAGAATGGGAAAGGGATTTTTTATAATCTCGCGCGTACCGGGTTTAGTTGCACATGCTTATGAAGAGCTTACCAGGGAAAAACCGATGCGTAGACTGGGAAATACGGATTTCGAATATGATGGACCCGGACCAAAAGGAATTAATTGATAAAAAATAATATAATTAAAGTAATACTTTGGAAAATACCAATAATACATTGATAAATCTACGGTTACAAAATGATTAATTTGGAGGGTGTATGAATAAATATGACCGGCTTCTTCATATGCTTAATCTGTTGAGAACAAAACAAAATCTTAATGCAGCAGATCTGGCAAAAGAGTGCGAGGTATCCGAAAGAACTGTTTATAGAGATATAATGGCGCTGTCATCTGCTAATATCCCGATATGCTTTGACAATGGTTTCAAGATTTTAAATGATGCTTTTTTACCACCACTGAATTTTTCTATTGAAGACTACATAGCGTTAAAATTAGGCCTGGGTTCATCTCCTCTTTCTGTAAATACTCCCCTGGGTATATCAGCAAAAAAACTTTTAACAAAAATTGATGCAAGTTTAAGCCCGGAGGTGAAAAACAGGTTAGGCGATTTGGGGGATCCGCTGAGGATGAATCTCAAAACTACCGCAGATTTCACCAAGCTTGGTCTGGTCTTCAAATTGCTGGAGCAGTCTATTTTAAATAAGCGTACTGTTGGTTTGGATTACGAGGGTCTGGAATCTGATAAGAATTCAAGGGAAATAGATCCCTATGCTTTGATTTTCAGAAGACATTCCTGGTATCTTCTGGGGTTTTGCCATTTAAGGAATGATTTCAGGGTTTTCCGGTTAAACAGAATCAGAAAAGTGATTATCACGGATAAAAGTTTTAAAAGAAAACAGGATTTTTCCATTGAAGAGTTTTTCAAAGATAGCTGGGAGATATATCAGGGAAAACCGGTTGAAGTGAAATTAAGATTTACCGGAAAAGCGGTTAAGGTAATAGAATCAAGCCAACATCATACATCCGAGAAGATAATAAAAGATAATGAAGGTTCGATTATGTATTCGGTCAGGGTTAACGGGACAGAGGAGATATCGAGGTGGATTCTGGGTTTTGGCGAGCTGGCGGAGGTTCTGGAACCCGAAGAACTGAGAAAAGATCTAAAAGATAAAATCCAAAAAATGCAGAAGCTCTATTCGGGCTGACTATAAAGTCTGGTTAGTAGTTTAATTGTCTGTCTTTTTTTAGTGGAGGTCTTCAGACCTCCTTTTTTTAATTTTCGTAGGGGCACGGCATGCCGTGCCCAATCTTTTACAGGAACAGAATCATCGAAAGATGCATTTTTCGTAGGGAGAACCTTCAGGGTCGCTTAAGCGAGGCTAAAGCCTCGCACTACGATTTAATTAGAAAAACTAATGGAAGGCTAAACTCTTCGCCAGGATCCTCTGGACAAGACCTTGTCCCAAATTGGATCCATAGGAACGGTCTTCCGCTACATCTGCATTCAGATTATAGGTCAACCATGTTCACCAGGGGTGGAACTGGTTGAGTTTTGCTGAATCCCACTAAAAACGAGGACCTCCACCATTCTTCTCTGCATTTAATTGAAGCTAACGTAGGCACGGCCCTTTCTTCGATTTTACTCAGGACGTGAGCTTGTGCTTCGGCAAGGCTCAGCACGATGAGCCTGTCGAATCGTCGAACCGTGTGGCTGTCCGCCTTAGAGTTCAGACAAGGA
>JAOUFL010000125.1 GCA_029858245.1 Candidatus Zixiibacteriota bacterium | reverse complement strand
TTGAAAGGGAGTGGATAGTGGGTCCCTATGACGGAAGCAAAGCCAGGGAAGTACTGGTGAGCAGAGATTACCTGGAAAAGAGGGAGACTGCAGTTGAAGAAGAAAAAGAAAAAGATAAGCTGGAAAATAGTTAGCGTTCTGTTTTTTCTTTTAACAATAAGTACCTCACGAATCTGTTCGGGTCAAAAAATCAATCCTGCTACGGAGGAGTTGGCATCCAGGATCGAGGATAAATACAATGCACTTAAAACTCTTTCGATTAGATTTGAGCAGGAGACCAGCTCCCCGGAGTTCTCCACCCTGCGCAGATTCACAGGTAAGATGTATTTGAAAAATCCTAACAAATTCAGGATAGAACTATCCTCCCAGACCGTGGTTTCGGATGGGGAGTATATCTGGGTCTACTCCGAGGAGAACAAGCAGGTAACCAAGAACCTGGTTAATAAATCCAGCGAATTTTTCCAGCCAAACGATTATCTTTTCAATTTCAGGAAGAATTACGATTACCGGCTCGAAGGCGAGGAGGAGGTAAGAAAAGCTATATGTTACAGGATGGTTTATACTTCCAGGGACAAAGATAAGTTTTTCAAGAAAATCATAGTTTTCTTCGAGAAAAATACACTGCTGACAAAAAAGATAGAATATCAGGACCAGAACGATAATTACACCACATTATTTTTTAAGGATATAAAAATCAATCAGAAATTATCCGATTCCAAATTCGTTTTCGAACCTCCCCCAGGGGTGGAATTTATAGACCTTTCCGAGTTAGGCGATAGAGAATAATGCCTTATTTCACAGGTCATTCTTTCCCCACTAAGGGCAGGGTGAGAGGGACAGTTAAATAACTGTTTGAATTAATGGGAATAAAGATAAATATAGTAAAATTGGGCTGTCCTAAAAATGATCTGGATGCCGAAGCCCTTTCCTCAAGACTTCTGGTTTCAGGTTATGAGTTAACCGAAGATAAGGAGAGGGCAGACATATTTATCGTCAACACCTGTGCTTTTATCGAGGAGGCGAAAAAAGAGTCCATAGAAACTATCCTGAAGCTGTCCCGGTTGAAAAACGGCAGGAACAATAAGAAGATGATAGTTACCGGATGTTTAGCCCAGAGATACAATACCCAGTTATGGGAATCGATGACCGAGGTGGATGGATTTTTAGGGTTAAACGAGCTGGATAATATCACCAAAATCTGTTCAGAGGTGGAAAAGGGTAACAGGCTCTGTTTGATTTCACCTCTGCCCGGTGAATATGAAGAAGCACCGGAGAGAACACCTCAGACTTTATCTTATGCTTATTTAAGGATTGCTGATGGTTGCGATAATTTCTGTTTCTATTGTTCCATACCTTATATAAGGGGAAGGTTCAGAAGCCGCAAAATGGATAAAATCTTGACAGAAGCAGAATCTCTGGCTGAAAAGGGGATCAAGGAGATTGACCTGATTGCCCAGGACATCACCCTTTACGGGCAGGATATCTACGGAGAAAAAAAGCTTCCCGAACTGCTTTCCGCACTTTCCCAGATAGAAAAACTAGAGTGGATAAGGTTACTTTACACCCATCCTGCCCACTACACTGAAAAACTCATTCAGGAGATAGCCATAAATAAGAAGGTCTGCAAATATCTGGATTTGCCTTTACAGCATATATCCGATAAGCTTCTTTTCCTGATGAACAGGAAAATAGATAAAAAGGGAATTCGAGGGCTTCTGCAATCTCTCAGGAATAATATTCCGGATCTGGTTTTGAGGACCACCTTCATCGTCGGATTGCCTGGAGAAGGGGAGGAGGAATTCAGAGAGCTTTTGGATTTCGTGGAAGAGCAAAGATTCGACCGGCTGGGTGTTTTTTCCTATTCCAGAGAAGAAGGGACAGAGGCGTATAAATATAAAGAGCATCTTACCTCTAAAGAAAAAGTGAGGAGAGTAGACAGGTTGATGAGCCTCCAGCAGAAAATTGCTTTTGAGAAAAACGAGAAAAGAGTAGGGGAAAAGACAAAAGTTTTAATTGAGTCTCAAGCGGATAAAAGGGAATTCGGGCATATCACCAAAAAAGAAAAATACTATGTCGCCAGAAGCACAAAAGAAGCACCGGAGATTGATGGAGTAATTTTAGTGAAAGGGAAAAATCTGAAAATCGGGGAGTTTGTAGAAGTTAGAATTACCGGTTGGGAGGGGTATGATTTGGTGGGGGAGTTGGTAAGAAGGACACCTTTACTATCTTAACTACAAATATAGCTAATCAGTTTGAATATATGTACTGCGAAATAAATTCAGAGAAGAAGATTAATAATGCGAGTTAATACTGAAAAAACATTTTTTAAAGGTAAGCGGCCTTGGTCTAAAATAAAAGATGCTGTACTCAGGGATTATTTGCCGCCTTATCTTAAAAAAGTTGGTAAACTAGGGCATCAAATAATTTTAGTTGATGCATTTGCAGGCCCAGGTATTTTTGAAGACGAAAAAGATGAGGATAGGTTAGGTTCTCCATTGATAATACTTCAGAATGCGGAGAATTATGTACCTGGAAGATATTTTGCAATTTTTGTAAACTCCAATAAAGATCACGATAAGAAACTAAAACAAACAATAAAAAAATACAAGTCTTCGTTAGCTATATTAGGTACAGCTCGGGAACTTCTAGACGAAATCAGGGATCTTTTAACTAATCAAACGCTTTTTATTTATTTAGATCCCTTTGGGTTAAAAGATTTAGATTTTAGTATGATTGAACCCTTTTTAAAGAGAGATATTTCTTATAGTACTGAAATACTAATTAACACAAGTATGCCTACCTTACATCGGTTAGCAACTCGTAAATTACAGAGTAATAGTTTGCAGACAGCAAGATCCATAAAATTAAATCAAATCCTTACCTGTGTGTTAGGAGGAGATTATTGGAAGGAAATTATGTGGGAGGATTCTCTAAGTCCTGAGGAGAAGGAAATAAAAGTAATGGAGAATTATAGGAAAGTTCTTAAAAATTATCTACCTTATACAGGATCTTGCCCAGTAAGAGTTAAAGAAAAAGGAGACGTAAAGTATTTTATTACTTTTTGTTCTCGACATCCCGATGCAATGCTTTTGATGAATGATGCGATGTGTAAAGCTTACTTTAAACATTTATATGAAACGGAATATAGTAATACAATATTTAGAAATACAAATTGGAAAGAATGGAGAAACCTAATTCCACTTAAGAAAACCATTATAAAAGAATTGAAGGCGAGGCAAAGACAAACTCGCTTAGATTTGTGGAATGTGATAATCCAAAAACATTTTATGGAATTCCATTCTTCGGAATATAAAAAAATAGTCAAACAACTTTTTGATGAAGGACAGATAAATTATGAAAATCCAAGAAAAACAGGAAAGCTTAATGATGATTGTATACTTTTTTTGATTAATAAATATAATAATTCTAACAGCATTAATATAACACTAATTAAGGAAGGAGGGATTAAATATCAACAATTAAAGAACAATATTTACAATAATAAGAATAGGATAAAAGTCTATTTCAATGAGTATAAGGTCATAAATGGGAAAACCAGAGAATTATTCAGTCGAATTAATGATGGTTCTATTATTACCCGCTTTGATAAAACACCTCTGCCCCAAAGACCTGAAGATGTTATTTGTCCTCACTTTGTGGAATTAAAATGGGCATATGGGTGTCCTTATGATTGTGCCTGGTGTTATCTTAAAGGAACTTTTAGATTTCATTCCACCAAAACTCTTCCGGTGGTTAAACCCTATGAAAAAATTGAACTCCATACTAGAAAATTTTTGGATGAAGTTAATAATCCTGAAATCTTAAATACAGGTGAAATCGCCGATTCGTTAATGCACGAGAATGATGAATTACCATTTTCAAAATTTATTATTCCTATCTTTGAGACACAAAAACTACATAAGGTTTTATTTTTGACAAAATCTTCTAATGTTAAGAATCTTTTAGAGATCGAGCCTCATAATCAAGTGATAATGAGTTTTAGCCTTAATGCCGTTCCAGTAGCTAAGAAATGGGAAAAAGCTGCATCCATTTTAAGCAGAATAGAAGCAGCTAAGAAAGTCTTTGAAGCAGGATACGAAGTTAGAGTAAGGATAGATCCTATGGTTCCCATTGAAGATTGGGGAAAACATTACTTGAATCTGCTCGATATGATCTTTGAAAACTTTGTTCCAGAAAGAATCACTTTGGGCTCCTTACGTGGCTTGCAGAGTACTATCAATGGGTGTACGGATAGAAGCTGGGTTAAATATCTAAAAGAATCCTCTAACTGGGGAAGAAAAGTCGATTTCAAGACGAGACATGAGATGTATTCTGAAATCATTCAGCAATTAAGAACTAAGTATAGTTTTGATAAAATCGCTTTATGTAAGGAAACAGTTCAGACTTGGAAAGCTCTTAAAATGGATTACAAGAAGATAAGGTGCAACTGTGTGTAGTGAGATTATCAAACTCAAAGAGATAACCTGCAAAAACGCCCTGGTTAAATCCAGAATTCCCGGGGTGGATTATTGTCTGAACCCTTATGTGGGGTGCGAGCACAACTGTGCTTACTGCTATGCTATATTCATGAAAAGGTTTACTGACCATTCCGAGGAATGGGGCAGTTTTGTGGACGTTAAGATAAATTTCCTGGAAAGACTGGAGAAGGAAGTAAAAAAAGCAAAATCCGGTATAGTGATGTTAAGCTCGGTTACTGATGCATACCAGCCGATCGAGGAAAAATATAAACTCACCCGCGGGGCTTTAGAGATTTATCAGGATATGACTACTCGGTTTCCATCCAGACAAAATCGGATTTGGTTTTAAGGGATATGGATATTTTGAAAAAGATAAAAAGTTGTGAGGTGGGTTTCACCATAACCTGCCTGGATGAGGAGATACAGAGGAAATTCGAACCTCATTCCTCTTCCACCCAGGAAAGATTTAAAGCTTTAAAAAAGCTGAATGAGGCGGGAATTGATACCTTTATCTTCTTCGGTCCTGTTCTGCCCTATTTCTCCGACACAGAGGAAAGCATAAGCTCTTTTATGCAAAAAGCACTTGAGGTAAAGGTAAAATTTGTCTATATTGATAAGATGAACTATACGCCCTCTATCCGGGAAAGGGTACAAAGATTTTTAAGGTCTAATTTCTCAGAACTTCTGCATCATTACAGGAGTATATATTTGGAAAACGTCACCTATGCTCGGGAACTTCGGGAAAAGATAAAAAAAATTGCTGAGGATTATCCTTTAAAGATAGAGCTGGTTTTTTAAAGCCCGGGCAAAGGAAAAACCATGTTATCCACCAAAAAGATATTTAGAAAAACCGGAATCACCCTTTCCCTGCCAGTTACCTTTATCCTTATTTTAATCTGGTTAGCCCAGACTGCCGGGCTGGTTTATCTTCTTTACCAAAGGGGAGAAAGGGACAAAATATTGCATCAGCAGGAACAGAAAATCAAGGAGCTGGAGGAGAAGCTCAAGATATTGAAGATAATCGAGGATTTTCAGGTGGGGTTTAAGGAAGAGGAGGTTCTGGATTTAACTCAGGTGATTTATTCCGAGAGCAGAAAATACGGGTATGACCCTCTTTTGATTTTATCCCTGATTCTAACGGAAAGCTCTTTCAGGAAATGGCAGGAATCTTATTTAGGCGCACAGGGTTTGATGCAGGTTAAGCCCTCGGTGGGGGAGGAGATTGCCAGGAGAAGGGGACTGCAGTGGAAAGGGGAGCTCTCTTTATTCGAACCGGCTTTCAATATCCAGTTAGGAACTTTATACCTTTTCGAGCTGATTTTGAAATTCAAGGACGTGAAAAAGGCAATCATCGCTTATAACTTGGGAGAAAATGCCTTCAAGCTCAGGGTTCAATCCGGCGAGAAACTTCCGACCTATTTCTTAGCCAGGGTACTCAAGCAGTATAAAGAGCTCAAGAAAAAATATGGATAAGCGGTTTCTAAAAAATCAGATAGCTAAATTTTTGTTCAGGCTATGGATAATAGCTAACTTAATTGCTCTATCTTTCTGTCTGAGTATCGCCCAGGAGAAGGATAAGCCAATAACTAATGAGAATTTTTTAAGGAGAAGTGTGGATAGGGTACTGGAGGATTGTTTAAAAGAAGCACCGGTTGGCTCCAAAACAGTGTGGGTAACACAGGAAGACGAAAACCCTTGTTCCTGGTTAGTGGAGGAGGAGATAGTATCGTATCTGCAGAAAAGAGGAGCAGTGGGAATCGAACCAGCTAATATGAGAGAAGGAGACCTGGTTTTGAGTTTCAGAATTATAAAACTGAACCTGGAATATCCGGAAGTTAAAAGCAAAAAGTTTTTAGGCAAAAGCTGGGTCAGAAGAGAAGCCCAGGTCTTTTTGTCTTTTAAGCTGACTGATTACCGGGGTGAGGTTTTATGGAGTAAAAGGGGAGAAGAGGTAAACTCCGATCTGATTGAAAGAGGACTGCTTGTAGATTTAAACAATAAATCCTATCCCTTTTTAAGCCCCGAGGTTCCGGAAAGCAGATGGGGTCAATATATAGAACCTGTTGCGGTTACCATAGTGGTGGGAGCTTTAGTTTATCTTTTTTTTGCTAACAGATGATATGAGGATAATCAGACTAACAAAAAGGTAACAAAATGATGAGGAAGCTATATCTTTTTACCGTTGTTCTTTTAGTCCTGGGATGTGCCGGAAGCAGGAAGGATACTCCTCTGCTGGGAGCAGAAAACCAGTTCGAACAGGCTAAGAGGGAGTATATGAGTAAACACTGGGATGAAGCCAGACTGGAGTTTCAAAAACTGATTTATAATTATCCGGGTGTCGTATTTGTAGATTCAGCCCAGTTCCTTCTGGGGATGTGCTATTATCAGGAGAAGGATTATCCAGCAGCAGTCGGTGAATTCAAGAAGATGCTGGTCTCTTTTTCACAGAGCCATTTAGCGGATGATGCAGCTTTCATGACTGCCTCTGCCCATTTTATGAATTCACCAAAATCGCCGCTCGATCAGCAGAGCACCATACAGGTAGTTGGCGAGCTGCAGGACTTTCTGCAGGAATACCCGCAAAGCGAGCATGCGGTGAGAGC
>JAOUFL010000124.1 GCA_029858245.1 Candidatus Zixiibacteriota bacterium | reverse complement strand
AACCCATTGCCTCGCTCAATATCCTTTTATCTTCCCATGTCTGGCAGCAGGACCACAACGGATTCAGCCATCAGGACCCAGGCTTCATCGACCATGTGATGAATAAGAAAGCGGAGATCATAAGGGTTTACTTCCCTCCCGATGCAAATAGCCTTCTCTCGGTAACTGATCATTGTCTTAGAAGCCGGAACTACATTAACGTGATCATAGCCGGAAAGCAACCTCAGCCGCAATGGTTAAGTATGGAAGAAGCGATCAGGCATTGCACTTCGGGTATCGGTATATGGGAATGGGCAAGTAACGATAAAGGAGCAGAACCGGATATCGTGATGACCTGCTGTGGAGATGTTCCAACCATCGAGACGCTGGCTGCGGTTAGCATCCTCAGGCAATACGCACCGGATTTGAAAGTACGCTTGGTTAACGTGGTTGATCTGATGACCCTGCAACCCAAAGAAGAGCATCCCCACGGTTTGTCCGATTACGAGTTCGATACGCTTTTCACCACCGACAAACCCATTATTTTCGCCTATCATGGTTATCCCTGGCTCATTCATCGTCTTACTTATCGCCGGACTAACCATAAGAACCTCCATGTGAGGGGATATAAGGAGGAAGGAACCACCACCACACCTTTCGATATGCTGGTGCTAAACGATCTGGATCGGTTTCATCTGGTAGCAGACGTCATCAATCGGGTTCCCCAGTTGGAATATATGGCTGCCTATACCAAGCAGGCGATCCGTGACAAGATAATCGAACACAGGGAATATATCACCAAACATGGCGAAGACATGCCCGAGATTCGCGAATGGAAATGGAAAATCTCATGAGAGGATTTTTCGGGAAATACCGCTCCAACTTTTATCAGCTTGTAGATAAAAGAGGTTTGGTTAAGGTCATTGCTTTTGGAATTTCAACCTCTCTCAGATGCCTGGCTGCATCTTCAGGTGGAACCGTATTGATGTATATGCTGGTTCCCAGTTCAAATCCTGCTGGTGTGGTCAGCCGGGGGACTATTTCTAAATGCCAGTGAAAATTATCGAGCGTGTCGGAATCACAGGTGGCAGTCAACAGGGTGTAATTATAAGGGGGATTAGAAAGACAGAGGTAAAGGCGTAACATCGTCTCCCTAAGAATCTGGGCAAACTCAGCTACTTCGAATCTGGACATACGGGCAAAACAGGCTCTATGTGTTTTGGGGATAATCCAGGTCTCAAAGGGTGAACGCGAGGCGAACGGAGCACAGGCGATGAATCCCCCGTTTTCAGCGATCAGACGCTCCCCGCTTTTTATCTCGTGTTCGGCTACATGGCAGTAAACGCATTTGTTCCTATATTCCCGGTACTGCTCCACCCCTTTTATTTTCGACCATACTTTTTGTGGAATAACCGGGGTAGCAACGATCTGGGAATGAGGATGGACCAGAGAGCATCCTGCTTCCTCCCCATAGTTTTTAAAGACCAGGATATATTTCAACCGCCTGTCTTCTCTTAGGAAATTATAACGGTCACAATAAGCCCAGATAATCTCCTCTACTTCCTTTTCTTCCATATGAGGTATGGTTTTTCCGTGATCCGGAGTCTCGATGACTACCTCATGAGCACCTACCCCGTTCATCACGTCGTATATGTCAACATCCTTTCGATTAAGCTCTCCCTCCCTGTCCAGGGCAGCGAATTTGTTGGAAGTAACCCTTACTCTCCAGCCGGGCGTATTGGGTCGGGTTTCACGCTTACGATATGCAAGGAGTTCCGGCGGGGTCTGGAATTCGTTTCCGCTGCAGAAGGGGCAATTAGCATCAAACTGCAGGGTTGGCTGAACCGGTCCCTTTTTCCTGAAATCAGTAGGTCTTTTTGCTCTTTCCTTAGAAAGCACGACCCATTCTCTGGTTACTATATCTTTTCTTAACTCTGGCATTTGAACGCTCCTGTCCGGGAATAAATGTATGTTATTTAAAAATCGGCAGAAAGGAGTTATCACTTTACTGGCTTTGTGTTAAACGAATACGATAAAAACATAAAGCTCCATTGTGGGGGAAGGAAGCCTGTTATCCGATTTTTTGGACAATTGGAGGAAAAGGTATTCTTCACAATTAAAATTGTGTCTGTAAAAATACCCCTCATCTTTTAGATATTATTGAGACAACAACGGATTATGCAATTTGTTAAATACTCAGAAGTGTCTGTAAAATTAAGCTCTTAACAGGAATTAATTTATATGGGAAAGCATGAGAGTTTTAATCATCTGTTACTTAGTTGGGGTGGGTGACGGGATTTGAACCCGCGACCCCCAGGGCCACAACCTAGTGCTCTAACCAAGCTGAGCTACACCCACCGTGTTAAGTGACTACATAACTTTTTATATCAGAGATCTTTATTTTTAAATCACTTTTTCACTCTCTCACTAATCACTGTTTTTCACACCCCCGGGCCGATTCGAACGGCCGACCCTCTGCTTAGAAGGCAGATGCTCTATCCACCTGAGCTACGGGGGCGAAATTTAGTGACTAACTGATTAGTGATTGAGTGATTAGTTTTTAACCACCAATCACTTTATCACTCTATCACTGTATTTCTCGGGGTGGGGGGATTTGAACCTCCGACAGCATGGTCCCAAACCATGTGCGCTACCAGGCTGCGCTACACCCCGTTAGATATTTTCCCTAAAAGCTCCAGATTGCAAAGTTAAACTCTACTAACTTATTCCACACTAACTTAATACGTTTATTAATATAAAAAAGCTGTCATACTTGTCAAGTGGACTTTTTATTCGGTATTTCGCTATTAGCATTTCGACTTAAAAGATAATTATCTTTAGGTATACAAGACTTAAGGTTTTATCAAAATAAAAACCCCACCTTATTTGGCGGGGTTTGAAATGCGGTTAAATCATCTATTATAATTTAACTACATTAATTGCCTGCGGTCCTTTGGGACCCTGAGTTATATCGAAGCTAACCTCATCTCCCTGTTTCAGGGACTTATATCCATCCGACTTGATGGATGAATAGTGTACAAAGATATCCTTATCTCCTTCCTTTGGCTCAATGAAACCAAACCCTTTAGCTTCGTTAAACCACTTAACTTTCCCCTCTGCCAAAACTATTTCACCACCTTTCGACAAAAGAAAGTTTAAGCAAAAATACCACCAAAAAACCTCATTCACACAAGAGGTTTTTCTGTGGTATTTCAATTATAATCAACTAAAATTCACTAAGACTTTCCTTCAAGAGCTTTCAAAAATAATATAAAATAAAATCATAAATTGTCAAGTGAAATTTTGGAATCTCATATTTAAAAAAAGACCAGTTTTCCCGGTTAAGTATAGGTGGTGCAGAATCTTAAGGTCAGTCATACCTTCTCACTCAGTTCAAATTGATTCAATCTAATCCTTGACAGAACAGTATTGGTATATTTATTGGTCTTTAGAGATGGAGGTAAAGTATGGATAAATCAAAACTCAGTTATTATGAAAAGTTGGTTTCTGTGGTTCTGCAAAACCTTAAAAATAATTATATCGATGGTTTCTATTGCAGAACCAGCGAGGAAGCAAAGAACAAGGTATTGAATATTATTCCACCGGGAGCAAGTATCGGGATGGCAGGTTCAGTCACCTTAAAAGAAATAGGAGTTATGGATGAGCTTATGCAGGGTGGATGGAAGGTTTACAATCAATATCTCCCCGGACTTTCCTCCGAAGAGAGTCTTAAAATAAGAAAGGAAGGTCTTGGAGCAGATTATTTCCTAACCGGGACAAACGCCATTACCCTAAAGGGTGAGCTGGTAAACATGAGCGGCATGTCGAACAAGATCGTCGGGCTCACTAACAGTAAAAAAGTGATACTCGTAGCCGGAGTAAATAAAATCGTCAAGGACGTAAAAGAAGGGATAGAGAGGATCAGGAATCTGTGCGCTCCGGTAAATGCTAAAAGGGTGAATTTCGAAACCCCCTGTGGGGAAACGGGCTTTTGTGATTATGACCTGTGCCGGCCTCCCAAATACAGACGGATGTGCAATCAATTACTGATTACTGAAGGAGACTGGGAAAAAGACAGGATAACGGTGGTTCTGGTAGGGGAGGAGTTGGGATTTTAAGGTTTCTGTAGCGGAAGGCTTTAGCCTTCCACAGGGTTTCTACAATTGTTATTAATGTAGCGGAGGTCTTTAGACCTCCATTGGATTTTTTTTCGTAGGGGCGAGGTTTCCTCGTCCAAGTAGCTGTTCGAACCAGTTTAAAAAATCAAAAGAGGGCTTGACTTTTTGAGGGGGAAAAGATAAAATAAAGAAAAACAAACCCTTTAAAGTAAACGGGGTAAGTAATATTTTGTTCAGAGATAAACTGAAAGGCAATATTTCTCTCAGTAAATAGGGAGCAAGTTCTATGGAAGGAATTATCATAGGAATAATTGGATTATTTTTAGCAATACTCGTTCCTGTGATTGGAGTTACATATAAAAGAAGAAAAAAACTCAAATCATACTTCACTATTATCTGGAAAAAATCATCTTCCTTGAAACCAAAAGAAGTGTTGGGGGATAGGCCATATTATAATTACTACTATGAAAGGGATGAGGATAATTTTATCAGGAATAGTTTAACTGAAAAGAAGAATTTATTGATAATGGGTCCTCCTTTAGGCGGTAAAACCCGGGCGGCTTATCAGGCTCTCAAAAATGTCAAAAAGCCATACGATGTTTTGATTCCAAGATTCACTGATATAAATCTGGAGACTTTTATATTCCCCAGACATTTTAAGTTCTGGAGAAAACGGATTATTTTCATTGATGATTTACATAGATTCGTTGAGATAAAGAATTTCGATCATTTGTTAAAAGTAGCTAAGGAAAAATCTGTTTTTATAGTTGCCACCTGTCGCTCAGGAATGGAATGTGATAAGGTGAAAAACATAATGGTAAAGATGGGCATGGATTTTGAAAGAATATTCAGTGAAACGGTTGAGCTTGGAAAAGTCTCAAAGGATGAGGGTGAAAAGATTTCCAAACAGGTTGGGATTAACTGGAAGGATGTCAGGTTTGATGGAACTATTGGCTCTGTATTTATGCGTTTGAGTGAAATGGAGAGAAGATTTGATAATGAGTGCAAGAATGAGGAAAAAACCATTCTGCAGGCCATGAGAGACCTTTACATCTGCGGGATTTATGAGGAAAGGCAGGTTTTTCCTTTAGAAGGGATAAAAAAAGTTGCTAAAAAGGATGGATTAGAAGGAAAAGATTACCAATGGTCTGACTGGCTGGATAAGTTAAAATCCAAGGAGTTCATAACAAAAGAAAAGGAAAAGGTGCGGGCTGAAGAAGTTCATCTGGAATATGTGGTCAAGCCCAGAGTGGAAAAGCAGGCTTTGGAACTTTTTTCAGAGATGGTATCTGTTTTCAAGGAGGTGCCTGATGCACTGGTCAGACTGGGAAACAGGGCATATGAGACCGGCATTATAAAGTTAGAAAAAAAGTATTATATGAAAACCGCTATCAGAGCTTACGAAGAAGCACTCGAAGCTTATACCCTTGAGGATTTTCCCATGGATTATGGGATGACCCGGAACAATCTGGGTACTGCCTACCGCACGCTGGGCGAGGTAGAGGAGAAGGCAGAGAACTGTAAAAAAGCGATTAAGGCATATGAGGAATCACTAAAAGTTTATACTTTGGATGATTTTCCCATGCAGTATGGGATGACCCAGAACAATCTGGGTAATGCCTACAGCACGCTGGGCGAGGTAGAGGAAAAGGTGGAGAACTGTAAAAAAGCGATTAAGGCATATGAGGAAGCACTAAAAGTTAGAACCCTTGATGATTTTCCCATGGATTATGGGATGACCCAGAACAATCTGGGTACTGCCTACCGCACGCTGGGCGAGGTAGAGGAAAAGGTGGAGAACTGTAAAAAAGCGATAAAGGCATATGAGGAAGCACTAAGAGTTAGAACCCTTGATGATTTTCCCATGGATTATGGGATGACCCAGAACAATCTGGGTACTGCATACTGGACACTTGCGGAGGTAGGAGAGAAAGCAGAAAACTGCAGGAGGGCAAAGAAAGCCTTTGAGGAAGCACTTAAGATATATACAAAGGAAAAATTTCCAGAACCTCATTTATTATACAAAGAGAATCTTATAAATCTTCTTGATTTCTGCAAAGACCAATTATGACCGATTTTATGTGCTGTCAGGTTTTATCACCTGACAGCCACCAGCATTAATTTTGAGTGGTGGAACAGACATCTTGTCTGTTCGGTCAGAGAGGATGTCTGACCCACCTGAGAATATCAAACCCCACCCTTGCCCTTTCCCGGGGAAGGAGAGGGTGGAGATAAAAAATGGAAGGCTAAAGCCTTCCGCTACATTATGATCGATTACGATAAAATCACCTCAGCATACGCTAAACACAGGCAGGTTCACCCGGGGGTGTTTAAAAATCTTATTTAGAATAATGAAATCGATAGTTCCTCAAAGGTGCTTGAAGTAGGATGTGGCAGGGGAATTATATTATTGCTTTGCAGGATTCAATTGGATGCTCCTGCTGTGGGATAAAATAGCCAGTAGATTGATTTCATAAAGAGAACAGGCAGGGATGCCTCTTTCATCAATTATTTTCTATTACTATCATAACAATCTAACTTTTGCTAAATTTCTATCCATTTTTTAGTAGCAAAAATCTATATGAACATATATATTTTTAATTATTTTTGATATAGTAAGAGTGCGAGAAAATGAATGGTAAAGAAGTAGTTATCATAGGGGCGGGTCCTTCGGGGATAGCAGCAGCCATTCAGTTAAAGCGTTACAATATAGAACCTTTGATTTTGGAAAAAGAAGAGATAGGCGGGCTTTTGAAGAATGCCAATCTGGTGGAGAACTACCCGGGATTTCCAGATGGAATTTCCGGGCTTGAGTTGATAGAGCTTTTCAAGAAACAGGTTGAAAATTCAGGAGTCAATGTTCAGATAGAAGAGGTGCTGGAGCTTGATTATGAAAAGGGGGAGTTTTATATAAAAACCGATAAAAGAGTTTTAACCTCCAGTATTGCTGTTATTGCCTCTGGCACAAAACCCCGTAAATTAACAG